>JAQGHP010000010.1 GCA_028288775.1 Phycisphaerales bacterium
CTTCAAGACCGATCAGATCAATGACGTGCTCAAGAGCCTTCTCCTGCAAGACATGGACGGCGGAACCATCGGCACCGTCAGCTATCCCGGCCAAGCGCCCATCGAGCACACGCTCAAGAGTTTTCAGGTCGACATCACGGCCAATCCCACCATGGGCGACCTGCTCAATCAGCTCCGCGGCGCGAAGATCACCGTCGGCCTGGGCGGGCCGAACAAAGTCGTCGGCACCATCCTCGGCGTTGAGAAAAAGCAGAAGGCCGCCGGGGAAAAGGGGGAGGCCGTGACGGTGTCGGTGCTAAACCTGAAGGCGGAGCGCAAGTTTATCTCGGTGCCGTTGGACGATGTGCGCGACATGGAGCTGGACGATGCCCGGCTTCAATCGGAGCTCGACGAGGCGCTGGCGGCGCTCGCCCAATCGCGCGATCAGGACAAGAAGCCCGTCACGATTCATTTCCGCGGGCAGGGCGATCGCCGGGTGCGGATTGGATATGTCGTCGAGACTCCGGTGTGGAAGACGAGCTACCGGCTGATCCTTGGCAGCGGCGACGACGCACAAAAGCCCGGCCCGGCAGACGAGCCGAGGAAAGACGTCAAGCCAGGCGCCGCGGATGCGAAGCCGGCGGATCATGCCGCGAAGCTTCAGGGCTGGGCGATCGTGGAGAACCAGACGGACAACGACTGGAAAGACGTGCAGCTTTCGCTCGTGAGCGGGCGGCCGCTGTCGTTCATTCAGGATTTATATCACGCGCTCTACGTCCCGCGGCCGGTGGTGCAGCCGGACCTTTATGCCAGCCTGCGGCCACAGACGTACGGGGGCGGGGTGTCGAATGAAGAAATGGAAAGATTGTCGAAGGCATTCAAAGACGCACCGGATTTTGCGCTGAATTCGACGGCCAACAACGCCAACCAAAACCCGCAGGGCGGCGGAGGAATTGGGGCAGGCGGCGGCGAACAAACCAACAACCTTTTTGCGAACAGCAAAGGCGGCGAGGCGCGGCCAAAGCCGATCGACCCCACGTCGTCGATCATCTCCGCCGCCTCCGCGGCGAAGGTGGGCGAGCTGTTTCAATACACGGTCGGCAGCGTGTCGCTGGGCCGCCAGAAATCCGCGATGATCCCCATCGTCACCGACAACATCGACGCCGAGAAACTCTCGATCTACAACCAGTCCGTGCTCGCCGACCATCCGCTGACGGGCGCACGCCTCAAGAACAACACGAAGAAGTATTTGCTCCAGGGCCCGATCACCGTGCTCGATCGCGGCTCCTATGCGGGTGACGCGCGGATCGAAGACCTGCCCCCCGGCCAGGAGCGGCTGATCAGCTACGGCATCGACCAGCAAATGCTGGTCGACCCGGGCACGGCACTGCTCAATAGCCAGATCGTCACCGGAAGCATCGTGAAAGGCGTGCTGCGCCTCACCACCAAGGACGCCGTCGAGCAGACGTACGTCATCGACAATAAATCCGACGATGAAAAGACCCTCATCGTCGAACACCGGCGCGAGGCAGACTGGAAGCTGACATCGCCCAAGTCCGCCGAAGAGACGACCGTCGACCTGTACCGCTTCCGGCGGGTGCTCCCCGCGCACAAGCCGGCGAAGCTGGTGGTGCAATCTGAAAGTGTCTACCAGCAGGAAATCGCGCTGTTTCAGCAGGACGTCAACGGGCTGTCCGTACACCTGAATTCCGGCACCATCCCCAAATCCGTCCGCGACGCTCTTGCCAAGGCCGTGGCGATGAAGACCGAATTGGAAGACAACCGCGTAAAGTCCGCCAAGCGTCTGCAGCACATCGCCGAGGTTACCGCGGAGCAATCCCGCATCCGCGAGAACATGAAGACGGTTGCCGCGAGCACCGACTACTATCAGCGGCTGGTAAAAAAGCTCGACGAGCAGGAGACCGGAATCGAGCTAATGCAGAAGGAGATCGCCGACCTGCAAAAGGCCCACGAGACACTGCAACAGCAGTTCGACGATTACCTCACGGGGTTGAGCGTGGAATAGCGTGCATACGCGACACCTCCCACGCCGTAGGAGAAGTCGTCGCTCCCGTAGCTCAATGGCAGAGCGCCATCGCTCTAAACGAGGCGGTTGTGGGTTCGACTCCCACCGGGAGCATTTTACGATTGATTTTTGCGGCAGTGTGGGATAACTTTCGATGCGATGAATCCCGATACCGCCAATCCCTTCATGTAGGTTCCTACTCCGGTTCGGCACCTCTACGTCCTCACGCGTGCCGACTTATCCCCCGCCCAACGTGCCGTTCAATCCGCCCACGCGGCAATCGAATCCGCCCTTACGTTTCCTCAACTTTTCGAGCCCCACCCGCATCTTGTCCTCTGCGAAGTAGCGAACGAACAACAGCTCAACGCCGCGGGCCGGCGCCTGGAAGCGGCCGGCGTTCCGCTGCGCGCGTTCCGTGAGCCGGACCTGGATAATCAACTAACCGCCCTGGCCACCGCGCCGCTCGGCGCGGAATTTCGCCGTCATTTCCGCAACTACCCTCTTTTTACAGGAGCACAGCGATGAACGTGAATTCGAGCGCCCAATCCCCGCAAGTGGTTCGTGGCCGATGGGGCTTTTATCCCTGCGGAGTGGAGACGTATCTCAAGCTCAAACGGCTCAATGCCCTCGTGCACCAGTCGCGAGTTATTGCGGCGTCCTGGGCACGATGGAACCGGAAGCAGCCGCAGAATCGTATCGTCCGACAAACCCTCCGCGACACGGCGGGACGCCCGGTGGGGCGCGTGCCGAAGTTGAACGATGAGGGGCAGGTGATTCCGATCCCCGAGCCGCGAAGGCCGATCGCCGCGGCGTTCATTCGACCGCCCGGCAAGAATTTCGATATCGATGTCGCGGAAGCCATCGGGCTCGATTACCACAACGCGCGATATCCCAAAGCAACAGAAGCCGAGGTGACCCCTCTAATTCTGACGCCGGCTCAAATCGACGAGCAAATCGCGCGATACGAAACGTGGTGCGGGTGAAGACCGCGAAGATTCACGGCACCGTTCCGCACTCGGGGCAGCGGTCGGGCGTGGCGCGGAGGTCGTAGCCGCATTTTGCGCAGTCCCCGATTCGGCGACGACGGCGCGGCCACCTCCGCAAAGTCCGCGCGGACGGCATTACTCCAAATAAAAGCACCAGCAACCAGAGTGGAGCATTGCCGATGCTACAAAAGTAAAACGGCTTGCCATGTCTGAGCATGGGGCCGGGGAAATTGGGGTTCGGCCAACGGACTACGCGACCGCGGTTGTCCAAGAGGGGGTACTCTTCACCATAGTTGCCGTACACGTCAAAGAGGTGCCATTGGGCGACGGCGTCGAAGCCGAGTGGCGGCCATCCTGCGAATTCGAACTCGGCGCTGGTCGTGCCTCGCCCAGAAATCCAGCATAGCGGCTGCCTCTCTGGAAATCCCAGCCCGACCTCCAAATGAAAGCCGCCGTGGCTGACCTCCTCGCTGATCAGGATCCGGCCGATCGAAAAAATCGCGGTTTCCCGGCGAACGTCACTCCACGCCCACAGCACACAGGTCGCGATGCACAACAGCAATGACAGCGCGGACAAAATCGAAAATGCACGGCGGAGCATGGCGTCATCATACCCATGATCGCCTTTGCATCCGGCTGTGGCCCCTCACCTCTCCGCCGTTGGTTCCTCCGGGTCGTACCCAAGCTGTAGCGCGAAGACATGCCATGCCTCGGAGACGAGGTCTGCGAAGCCCGAGAAATTCGGGTATTTCTCGCGGCGGGCTTCGTCGAGGCTCACATCGATGTAAACAGAAGCTTCCGTCCGCCCTGGTCTGTCGGTGACGAGGATGTCGATGCCCGTTCCGTCGAGGCTTATCCAGTCTTCGCTGCTTGCGGGGGACAATAGCTGCTTCACCATTTGGGCGACCTTCGGGCGCTGCGACAGCGGCACGGGAAGCTCGAGGGTGTAGGTGGAATTCGGGTCCTGCCCCTGCCGCAAATCGAAATTGTAATCCGTGGTCGTCCGGCCGTCGGCGTCCCCTTCCAGGGAAAGCTTGTGGTTGCTGACGACCCGGAGGGAATTGTTGTGGATGCCGAGGTAGGTCACGTCCGCGCTGGCGGGGTGAAGGTCGCGCGTGCCGACCGTGAACTGATGGCCCATATTTGTATAGCCGACGCCCACACCCGTGCTGATGTAAATGGCGCGGATTTCGCAGTCGGCCATCACCTGCTCGGCCTTCCTCGACAGCCCGCGTCGGTTGGCGTATTCCCAGAGCTCGTTCACGATCGGCCCCATCTCCTTCGGGTCGGGGGTGGCGGCGATTACGGCGGGTCGGAAGTCCGTCCAGGAACGCGCCGCCGCGGCCGGCGCGGGGCGGGGGCCGCCCGAACACCCTATTCCGAAGATTACGAGGCACAGGGTGAGTATTCGTTTCATGCTTGCAGCTTACGTGAAAGGTGGCGGGAAACTCAAAACGGCTGCGCCTACACCTTCGGGTTGATGGACACCGTTCCGCACTCGGGGCAGCGGCCGGGCGTCGCGCGGAGATCGTAGCCGCAGGCGGGGCACAAACCCTTTGTGTAACGGCGCTGTCGGCGCCACCTCCGGATTAGGCCACGAATCCACACGGCGGGAAACACGGCCATCATGGCTGCTGGATAGCGATAAGCGACATTGACCAGCCGGCGGGTGGCCGAGTCAACAACCGCGTAATTGAGCTGGTCCGATTGTAAATCTCGCAACGGCTTGGCGGAAGATTTGCCGGACACAGGCGGCCGGAAGTCATAGGTTAGCACCACTTCTTGTCTCATGTACAGCAGGCCGGGCAGCAGCTCGAGCATGTAGCCAGGCGCGGAGCCGGGACCGCTAAACCCGAACTTGCGGTCGGGACGAACGACAAGCTCTCGTTGAACGAAGCAAGCGAATATGCCGCCT
>JAQGHP010000018.1 GCA_028288775.1 Phycisphaerales bacterium
GCGGACGTCTCGGCCGAAGAAGCAAAACAAGGGCTACTCGGGCTTTACATGTTTTTGTACAACGTGATTGCTAAATTCCAGCGGAAGCCAGCAGGCGATAACGCATTAGAGATATTGTGAAGACAGCCATTTCAACGGGGAAAACATGGATCGATGGCAGAGCGTCAAGGCTCAGGTCGAAGACTTCCGGCGCTACCTCTACGCAGATTTCCCGCCTTTGGAGATCCGGGAAGGATACGATTTTGCTTGGCACTGGGGCGACGACTATAAGACATCACGCAAGGACAAACGATACGGCCAGCCCGGCGTGTACTTGTTCTTCGACGAAGCGGGCGAATTGCTTTACGTCGGCAAGGGAATCTACACCTTTGACAAGCGAATTTGGACGCACCAGATTCAGGGGGCTAGGTACATTGACCTCATCCCGTTCGATCAGAAGCATGCCCCCTTTCTTTTGGCATTGGAACACTTCCTCATCTGTCGGCTCAAGCCGAAGGCCAACAAGCAAGGCATTGACTACGATGTTCCACCTCTTCCAATGCAGCTACCGGCTCCGGCTGACGCCGAAATCGACGGAGATGAATTCCGCTAGGGCGCGAAATTTGAAAATAGCCCGATATTAGGAAGGCGCAAAAAACAGCGGGATTTCCGGCTGGTTCTTCACCTCGCCCGCAGTAATTGAGCCACCCCGCGCGATGTTCAGTGTCCCCGCAACAACGCAAAGCTCGCCGTGTGCCCGTGGATGAAGTTTTTCCCGCCCACCGGCCCGAACTCCCCCGCCGCGAAGAAACCGGCGACTGGGGTGTTGGGCATCGCACGTCGGGCGGCGGTGATGTCATGACATGGCGCGTCGAACAGGCGCGTGCCGCGGCCGTTGCAACTGAAAAGCAATGCGCCGGCCGGAGGGCGGGATTTGGATTGGGGTTCCAGCATCGCGGCGAGTTCTTCGCTCGCTGTGGCGGCGTCGCGGGCGTGGAATTGGATCGTTTGGCCGGTGCGGACGTAGTCGGCCATGGCGATCGCGCCGGTTTGCTCGTCCATGCCGATGATGTTGCGGACCAGGAAGTCGCCGCGGCCAAAGGTTTCTCGGTATTCGCTGATCGCCCGGCCGACCAGCAGTCCGTGTTGCAGGAGGTGCTGGTCGGATTCGGAGAGGCTGGTCACGATTTCGCGGAGGACCTCGACCGCGGGGCGGCCGCCGAGCTGTTCGATGACGTTGTCGTGCGAGCGGGTGATGACCAGCGGCCGGCCGATGGGGCGGCTGCCCTGGCTGACGATTGTTTCCACTTCCAGCGGCCCGCTGAGGCTGATGCCGACGAAGCCTTCGTCGAAGATTTCGTCGTTGCGGGCCAGGACGTTGACGCCGGGGGCACGGCCGCCGCTGGCCATGCCGCCGATGAGGGGAATGCCCGGGGCCGCGGCGTCCAGGGCGGGAAGGAACGCGTCGAGCGGCGTGCTGAAGGGGTCGCCCATGCCGATGACGGCGCGGGTCTCTTCGCCGATGCCGATGCGGTCGCGCAGCGCATCGGCGTCTTCGATCAGGTCATGCCAATGGGATTTGCCGGCGATGTGAAACGGGTGCAGGCGTGCGCCGGGCATTTTGCCGACGAGGATTGCCAGGCCCGGCTGGCGCTCGATCTCGCGGTCGCCTCCTATGACGCCTTCGCCCACGCACCCGACGGCGCACTGCGGATCGAGCTCGAGCCACAACTGCTCGACGATGAAGGCGGCCTGATCGCGGTGGTGCGGCGTAAAAAACGCGAACACCACGTCCGCTCCGTCGATGGCGTCCCGCGCATCATCGATCACCTGCTCGACGGCCTCGTCGGAGCTTTCCAGGTCGCTGAGGGAAGAGTGAAATTCCACGGTCGTTCCTCTGTTTGTCATTCTCGCGCGGCGGCCGGTATGGGGCAAGGGGAAAGCGGTCGCCGATTGCCGGATGAAAAGTTG
Organism: Phycisphaerales bacterium; assembly: GCA_028288775.1. Classification (GTDB taxonomy): domain Bacteria; phylum Planctomycetota; class Phycisphaerae; order Tepidisphaerales; family Tepidisphaeraceae; genus RYN-428. Next base: position 1,951 of record JAQGHP010000018.1, read on the forward strand.
CGAGCGCAGCGATCTCTTCGACGACGATGGGGAGCCACGGCGCGGATACCCGCGAAGCCGCGAAGTGCGCGAAGACAGACGCGAAGAAATGCGGGCAGGGCTCGCCACAGATGGACACAGATGGGAAGCGGGTTTCCCGTGGCATGGGCGGCCCGCCCATGTCTCCCCGCTCCAGCTCGACAGTCGAAATCACAAAGACCACAGAGGCCACAAAGAGCACAGAGAGGAAAATCAAAGACAATGCGAGGTGAATACAGAGGAATGGTTTGCCTCGGAACTTACTTCTCTGTGCTCTTTGTGGCCTCTGTGGTCTCTGTAATTTTAAAGCGGCAGACATGGGCGAGCCGCCCCTGCCACGGGAAACCCGCTTCCCATCGGTGTTCATCTGTGTCCATCTGTGGCGAACCCTCTTCGGTATTTTCTTCGCGTGCGGCTTCGCGGTTGTGCCGAACGGGGCGGCGGACTACAACGCATTCATGCCTACCTGGGATTCTTCGCAGTATCTGCAATTTGCTTCGGAGCGGACGCGGCCCTGCCGGGATTTGGCGGGGCGGGTGGAGCTGGATGCGCCGGCGCGGGTGATGGATTTGGGGTGCGGGCCGGGGAACAGTACGAAGGTTTTGGCGGAACGATGGCCGGGGGCGCGGATCGTCGGGATTGATAGCTCGGCCGCGATGATCAAAACCGCCCGCCGGGATTTTCCAGGGCGGGAATGGGTCGTGGGGGACATCGCCGCTTGGGCGTATGAGACTGGGGGCGAATCCTTCGACCGGATTTTCTCCAACGCGGCGATGCAGTGGGTTTCCGACCATGCGACGACGTACCCGCGGATATTCGGGCGCGTCGCGCCTGGGGGCGCGCTGGCGAC
>JAQGHP010000050.1 GCA_028288775.1 Phycisphaerales bacterium
TGACTCGTTGGTCGGACGCGAGCGCGGTTGACCTCCAACGAGCGCGGCAAATGTTGGCGGAGTCGGACGCTTTTCTGAAGACGTTTCGGTCCGCTCCGCTGGACGGCGAGTTGGCCGCGACGGCGCGGGAGCATAACGCCCAATCGCCGCCCGGCTCACAGCAATTAGCGGATCTGGCCGCGTACCAACACGTCGCGGACAAGTGGTACGCCTTCCTGCCGCTCAAGGCCAAGGCGCGGGCTGCGCCGATTCTCAATAGCTATGGCCTGACGCTCGGCGCGGAAAATGCGGCCCGACTGCACAAGTTCCTCACCGGGCTCCGAGCGCGTCTGGCATTGGCAGAGGTGTTCGAACGTCTGGCCGCCCCACGTGGCACGGGTTTCCAACCCGTGCAAGGTGCGTCATATGTTGAGCAGCCGCAGTCCACTCCATCCGCACGCACTCAGCACGGGTTGGAAACCCGTGCCACGGGGGTTGGCTCCGCATCAGCGCGAATGTTGCCCGACGATGTTCTCGACACGGCGATCATCGACCATTCCACGACGATCGACCTCCTGTTGAAGATTCATGGCGAGCCCGGTCTTAAAGGCCTTGGTGCTATCGTGTCGTCCGCGCTCCTGAACCCTGCGAGCTCGGGGCCGCTGATCGAAGGCTTGCGCAAGTCGCCGGGCCGGGCTGATGCGCTGGCGAAAATGGAAGACGCGAACCATCGCGCCCGCTTGTTCGATGCCGCGTGGCTTGCGAAAGTGGCCGCCGAATTCCGCAATGGCGGCGCGGCGGAGCCTATCCTCGCGCCGTTGACGCAGCGAGTCGATTCGCTCGAAGGCGTGTTGCGGGTCCGTCAGGGCCTGGAAGCACTGCCTGTCGAATTGCGCGAGCCGGTCGCAGGGCTGGTGATGGCGTCACTTGACGCCGACGGCGCACGGGTGCTGCTGCGGCGCGAAGCCACGGCCGGCGAAATCGCCCGGCGGCTGCGCGATCAGCCTCAACTTCTGGCGAGCGATGCCCAGCGTCTCCAGGACGCGTTCGACCGCTACCGCGCGCTCGACGAGAAAAAACACGAGCTCACGCGCGACGCGGTCGTACACCGCTGGATTTCCCGGCAGAAGGAGCGGCTCCTCGCGTCCACCGGCACGCGCCTGAACGCGGCCGGGGCCGACCTCCGCCGGCGGCTTACCATCCGCGGAGAGCGGGCCATGCGCCTGCGGCAGGTCGTGGCCGTCGGCTCCAAAATCGAAGGGGGCGATCCACTCTTCGACCTCTGCCCGATTTGGCTCGCGAGCCCCGAAACGGTCGCACAGGTTTTCCCGCGCCGGGCGGTCTTTGACGTGGTGGTGTTCGATGAAGCGTCGCAGTGCCGGCTGGAAGAGGCGCTGCCGGTGATCGTGCGCGGGCAGCGCGTGGTGATCGCGGGCGATCCGAAGCAGCTTCCGCCGACGCGATTTTTCGAGTCCGCCATTGCCGCAAGTGACGAGGAAGACCCGGAGACCGACCAGGACCTATTCGAGCAGCAGCAGGGCGAAGTCGAGGATTTGCTCGGCGCCGCGCTTGGCCTGGACATCCAGCAATGCTACCTCGACGTGCATTACCGCTCGCGGGACGCGGGGCTGATCGCGTTCAGCAACGAGCACTTTTACGGCTCGCGTTTGCAGCCGATCCCGGCACATCCGTCGAACCATTGCGACAATCCGCCCGTGGTGCTGGAGCGGGTGGAGGGCGTGTACGAGAGGCGTCGGAACGAGGTGGAAGCCAGCCGCATCGTCGCGATTGTGCGCGAACTGCTGGCGAAGAAGGATCCGCCTTCCATCGGCATCGCGTGTTTCAATTTGCCGCAACGGGATCTGATCGTCGAGAAGCTGGACGACCTGGCCGAGGAGGATGCCGCGTTCGGCCGCCGACTGGAAAAGGCGCGGCAGCGGCAGGGGGCGGGATCATTCGAGGGTCTGTTCGTCAAAAACCTGGAGAACGTGCAGGGGGACGAGCGCGATCACATTCTCATCAGCACGACCTACGGCCCGGATACGAAGGGACGCTTCTATCGGCGATTCGGGCCCGTTGGCCGGGCCGGAGGCGGCCGGCGGCTGAACGTGCTCGTGACGCGGGCGCGGGAAAAGGTACACGTCATTACCTCCATCCCGGCCGACGCCTACCGTACGCTCCCGCAACCCGAACCCGGCCAGACGCCCGGCGGGACGTGGCTGCTGTTCGCCTATCTTAAATTTGCCGAGCGATTTCAGCCCCCGCCTGCGGCCGTGCTCGGCGATCGAAGTACCGAGGCCGGCAACGCATCCGGTACGAACGGCTCGCCGATTCCCGCTCTTTCTCAGACGACAGGCACAAAGCCGTTGGCGACGGAAGAGACGAACGCGGAAGCGGTCGTCAACATTCTGCCAACCAAAACGCCTTCGGCGTTTGCTCAGGCGCTGGCGGGAATGCTCGCCGCGAAGCACGGCGTGGGGAGCGACGTGCATTGGGGCAACGAGGGATTCTGCGTGGACCTCGCGCTGCATCACCCCGAGCGGCCGCAGGAAGTGACGGCGGGAATTCTCTGCGACGCCGCGCGGTACGCCGCCGCGGACGATCCCATGGAATGGGACGTCTTCCGCACTGGCATTCTGGAATCGCAAGGCTGGAAGCTCCACCGCGTCTGGACGCCGCATTTCTACCGAGACCCGAGCGGAGTTACCCGTGCGGTGGCGGAAGAAGCGAAGCGCGCCAAAGACTAGGATTTCCACCGCAGAGACTCAGAGATCGCAAAGCGCCGGGCTTTGAGGGACTGAGCCCTCCACGCTGGGTACGAGCGACAGCAAGGCCCGGGATTCCGCGGGCCCATAGCAGGCATCCGGGGCCTCGCTGTCGCTCGTACCTGGCGTGAAAATTGCCTCCTGCCTCTGCACTTGCCCGCGTTGTCTGCGGTGAACTACGCAATTTCCGCACTATTTTAGCTGCTGAATCTCGACGTCATCCGGGAACGCCTCCTGCGCCAGCCGCCGCAGCGCCGGGATGCCAGGGTCGGCGTCTTTGATGTGCAGGTTTTTAACTTCGTCATCCGGCGCGATGCCCACCTCGTCGCACTTAAAGCAGATCAGGACGATAACCGATTCCTGCCCGCGCCACACTCGAAACGCAACACCCGGGTCAAAGATGCAGCCTTTGGCCATTTGCCATTCGTAGCTCCGATCATCGAGCAGCACCGCGCCCAGCCGCGTGCCGAAGTCCTTGCTCTGGTTGCGGCCGGTGGCGGTGATGGGAAACCCAGCCAAGTTCCCCGCGCGGTCGGCGGGCTCGCTCGTCGCGGGAGCGCCCCGTGTGCCGGCGACCCGGAAGGCCTCCACCCGGTCGGGCGCCGCAAGGACGCGCACAGCGCTCTGCCCGACGAAGTCGCGCGACTTGGATTCACACGCGCACAGGAACAACGGCCCGCAAACTACGAATACGATGGAAGTGATTCGACGTGCATATTGCATCGACATGCTCGGCTCCTTGCCGGTGATGAACGAACCTCGTATTGGTCTTGCAGTTACGACGACACACTCGGGTTCGACGCCCGTCGCCCCAAATAGTTTTCACGTACCCAGCGGGTTGCGCGCGAAGCAGAGGTCTTCGACGATTTTCCCGCCGATGAGGTGTTCTTTAATGATCCGCTCTGCGTTCTCGGGCGTCACGTTCTGGTACCACGCGCCTTCCGGGTACACCACTGCGATCGGCCCCGCGATGCAGACGCGCAGGCATTGGCATTTGGTCCGGTAGCAGGGCCCATCCGGCCCGGCGATGTTCAATTCCTTCATCCGCTTTTTCAGGTAATCCCAGGTCTTCTCGCCCGCCGTGGGATCGACGCAATCGGGGCCGAGGCAGACGAACAGGTGCCGCGCGAGCTTGCCGATGCCAAACTTCGCCGCCATGACGGAAGGGGGATACTTTTCTGGGTTGGCCATGGGAGCGGATTGTAGCAGCCGTGGGTGGTGTTGAAACGTGGGGGGTGAACGTGAAACATGGGTCGTGGAACATGGGTCGTGAAACGTGAAGACGTGAAACGTGAGAAGACGGGGGGACGGCCGTTTTCTCACGTTTCACGTCTTCACGTTTCATTCCCACGTTTCATTCCCACCTTTCAGGCCTACGCTTCAGTCGCCGCGCTCCGCCCACGTTTACATTTCCCCCCCTCCTCCGTACCCTTCGCACGCCTATGGGCCTGTTCGTTTGGGGGATAATCGTCGGGCTGCTGGGGGGCCTCGCGGTGGCGGGGGCGGTGGGCTATGGCTGGTATCGGCGGTACGAGCGGCTACAGCAGCGCGCCCGCCAGACCGAGCGCCTCGCCGAGCTGGGCACCCTCACCGGCGGGCTGGCCCACGAAATCAAAAACCCCCTCTCGACCGTGCAACTGAATCTCCAATTGCTCCGCGAAGACCTCGCTCCGGAGAACCCGGCCTATAGCCGTCTGATCGGCCGGCTGAATACGGTGCAAAAAGAGACCTCCCGCCTGCGCGAAACGCTTGACGATTTTCTGCGATACGCGGGGAAGATCGCCCTGTCGCCAAAGCCGGCGGACGTCTACGACCTGCTCGAAGAGCTGGTGGACTTTTTTTCGCCGCAGGCACAGCTCCAGCGCGTGCAACTGCGCGTGGCCCGGCCGGCCGGGCCGATCGTCGTTTCGCTCGACGAGCGGCTGATCAAACAAGCCGTACTTAACCTGATGATCAACGCGCTCCAGGCGATGCCCGAGCAGGGGGGCGAAATTATCCTCTCCGCCCGACGGCAGGAAGATCGCGTCGTCATCGACGTCACCGACACCGGCAAAGGCATCCCGCCCGAAGCGCTGGCGCGGATATTCGACGCCTATTATTCGACCAAGAAGGGCGGCACGGGCCTGGGCCTGGCGATCGCCCGGCGGGTCGCCGAGGAGCACGGCGGAAAAGTCGCCGTGCGGAGCGAAGTGGGAAAGGGGTCGGTGTTTTCGATAGCACTTCCTCTTTTTACTCCCTCTCCCTCCTAGGGAGAGGGCCGGGGTGAAGGTGGGGCGCGGGGCTTCGGTGAGCGTTGATTTGCGAAATGTGCCGCCCGCAACTTTGAGCGATTCACCCTCACCCTAACCCTCTCCCTAGGAGGGAGAGGGGACAGGATATAGAATCCCAACCGCCATGACCGAAGACGACATCAAGAAATCCAACATCCTGGTCGTGGACGACGAGAGAGATCACGCGCAGGTGATGTGCGAGGCCCTCACGCGCCAGGGTCACAAGTGCGACGTCACATACAGCTTGTCCGAGGCGCTTTCGCGCCTCGATCGGCGGCCGTATGACGTGGTGGTGACCGATCTGGTCATGGAAGGGCACCGCGATGGACTGGATGTTTTGAAGAAGACCAAGGCGCTCGACCCGCCGCCGCCCGTTGTGCTGGTGACGGCGCACGGGGATATCCCGACTGCCGTGCAGGCGATGAACGAGGGGGCATACAGCTTCATTGAAAAACCGCTGGACCTCGAGCACTTTCGCGCCCAGGTGAACCGGGCGGCGGAGAAGGCCTCGCTCCAAAAGCAGAACCAGGTCCTGCAAGATCAGATCGCCGACGCGGCGGGGTTCGAGGGCATCGTCGGCAACAGCGGCGCAATGCGCAAGGTGATGCAAACGGCCCGGCAGGTCGCCCCCACCGATATCCCCGTGCTGATCCTAGGCGAGAACGGCACAGGAAAAGAGCTCGTCGCCCGCGCCCTGCACAACCACAGCAAACGCCGCAAGCAGCGGCTGGTCATCATGAACTGCGCCGGCTTCGCCCCGACGATTCTCGAAGACGAACTCTTCGGCCACGTGAAAGGCGCATACACCGGCGCCGGCGCAGACCGCGAGGGCCGCTTCGAACACGCGGATGGCGGCACACTCGTTCTCGACGAGATCGGCGACATGCCCCACGACATGCAGGCCAAGCTCCTTCGCGCCCTGGAGAACGGCGAAGTCGTCCGCCTCGGCTCCAATGAGCCGCTGCAAGTGGATGTGCGGATCATCAGCGCGACCAATCAAAATCTCGAAGAGATGGTGAAGGAAAAGCAGTTCCGCCAGGACCTGCTGTACCGTATCAACGGCGTGACCATCCACATCCCGCCCCTGCGCGAGCGGCGGGAGGACATCCCGCTGCTGATCCACTACTTCATGAAGGCGGCCGTCGAGAAATATGAGAAGCAAATCGACGGCGTCGAGCCCGAGGCGCACCAGGTGCTCATGAGCTATTCCTGGCCGGGCAACGTGCGGGAATTGCGCAACGTCATCGAACGGATGGTCGTCCTCTCCCCCGGCCCCAAGCTGTCGGTCGCGAGCCTGCCCCCGGAGATCCGCCCGGCCGGCGGGGAAGTCACCGGTGGCATGAATAACCTCGTCGGAATCAGCATCGAGCAGGCCGAGCGCGAACTTATTCGCAACACCCTCAAGCTCACCAACGGCAACCGCGAGCAAGCCGCCCGCATCCTGGGCATCGGCGAACGCACGCTCTACCGAAAGATCAAGGATTACGACCTGTGAACGCCCCTTACCGAATCGGCCACGGCTACGACCTACACCGCCTCCAGGCCGGCGGCCGCCTGATGCTCGCCGGCGTCGAGGCCGCCCACGACCTTAGCCCCGTCTCCCACAGCGATGGCGACGTGGTTCTTCATGCGCTGGTGGATGCGCTGCTGGGGGCGATGGGTTGGGGCGATATCGGCGAATTGTTTCCGAATACCGACTCACAATGGAAGGACGCGCCGAGCAGGGTATTTGTAGAACAAGTAATGAATCGTGTCTCGAATGCGGGATATGACGTAATCAATTGTGATCTGACGATTCTGGCCGAGCGGCCGAAGCTCAAGGCACTCAAGCCGCAGATGCGCGAGAATGTATCGAAGCTGCTGCGGGTTGATGCGGGGCAGGTCAACGTGAAGGCGGGGACCAACGAAGGCGTGGATGCGATCGGCCGCGGGGAGGCGATCGCCGCACATGCGGTGATATTGCTGTCGAGGCGATGGTGAGTGCGGGGTTCGCCCCCGCGGTATCGTTCCGCTATGATCCCTCGCGATGAGCCTTCGAGTTTACAACACGCTGAGCAAGCAAAAAGAGCTGTTTCAACCCGTCAAGCCCGGGCAGGTGGGGATGTATTTGTGCGGGCCGACGGTCTATAAGCCGCCGCACATTGGGCACATGGTGGGGCCGGTTATTTTCGACGCGGTGAAGCGGTACCTGCAATACAAGGGGTTTGCCGTCAACTGGGTCGTCAACATCACGGATGTGGACGACAAGCTGATCAACGAGGCCAACGAACGCGGCACCACCATGCGCGAGGTCGCCGAGCGCTGCACGCGCGACTACTTCGAGTGCCTGGCCCTGCTCGGCGTCGAAACCATCGACCACTTCCCCAAGGCCTCGGAGCACATCCCCGAGATCATCGCGATGATCGAATCGCTCATCGCACGCGGCCACGCGTACGCGGCGGAGGGGAACGTCTGGTTCGACGTCGCCACCGATCCGGACTACGGCAAGCTCTCCCACCGCACCGCCGAGGAACAGGAGGCGGGCACGCGCGACCTTGAAGGCTCGGGCAAGCGCAATCCCCGGGACTTCGCAATGTGGAAGGCCGCGAAGCCGGGCGAGCCGATGTGGGAATCGCCCTGGGGCCAGGGCCGCCCGGGCTGGCACATCGAGTGCTCGGCGATGAGCATGAAGTTCCTGGGCGAGACCTTCGACATTCACGGCGGGGGCATGGACCTGCTTTTCCCCCACCATGAAAACGAGGTCGCCCAGTCCGAATGCGCCACCGGCCACACCTTCGCCAAATACTGGATGCATAACGGCCTCACAAAAGTGAAGACGAAAGCCTCCAGTGGTGAATGGCAATGGGTAAAGAGCAGCAAGAGTATTGGCAACGTGATCGACGTGCGCGAAGTCGTCCGCCGATGGGGCGCGGAATTGCTGCGGTACGTGCTGCTCAGCACCCATTACCGCTCGCCGATTGATTTCAGCGAAGAGGTCATGGTCGCGGCGAAGAAAGGCCTCGCCACGTTCCACCGCCTCTTCGAGCGCGTGCAACGGCTCACGGGTCAGCCGCTCCCGGACAAGGGGGACGACATCGACCGCGCCGCGGCGGGGCTGCTCGACACCGCCCACGAAGCCTACGCACGCGGACTGCTCGCGCTAAAGATGAAGTTCCTGGAGATGATGGACGACGACTTCAACACCGCCGGGGCGATCGCGGTGCTGCATGAGATGGCGGGCGAGGTCAATTCCTTTATCGAGAAAAACGAAACCGAGCGCACCAAGCAGCCCGAGCAACTCGCGGCAGTAACCGCCGGGGCGCAAACCCTCAAGAACCTGGGCGTGGTGCTCGGCCTCTTCAACCGGAAGCTTGCCCCCGCGTCCGCCGGCCAGGACGACGCGCTGACGGGCAAGCTGATGGACCTGCTGATCCACCTCCGCCAGGAAGCCAGAAAGACCAAAAATTTCGCCCTCTCCGACGCCATCCGCAAAGGCCTGGGCGAAGCGGGCGTGACCCTCGAAGACCGGGCGGATGGAACGGTGTGGCGACGGGAGTGAGCATGGTGGAGGAAAGAAATCCGAATTCCGAATCCCCGAAATCCGAATCAAATCCGAATGACGAAATCCGAAATCCGAAGGCGGGACGTTGCCGCTAAGGGCCAAGAGAAGATTGAACCGCAGAGGCCGCAGAGAGCGCAGAGGGGGAGAATCAGCGGAGGTCAGTCCGCACTAGCCCGTAATTTGTTCCTGTTCTTCTCTGCGTCCTCAGCGGCCTCTGCGGTTTAATTCTGCTTCGCCCTTCGGCGGAAAAGAGTTCCCTTCGGACTTCGTCATTCGGATTTCGGATTTGATTCGGATTTCCGGGATTCGGATTTCGGATTTGAACCCTCAGGCTTCGGATTTCAGCATGCGTATTCTCGGCATTGACCCCGGCCTGCGGATTACCGGTTACGGCGTGATCGACTATCGCCCCATCCGGCCACTCCTCATCGACGGCGGGGTGATCCGGCTGACCCCGAAGACGCCGCTGGCAGATCGGCTGGTCGAACTCGAAACGGAACTCGTCTCACTTCTGGAAGAGCACAAGCCGGATGTGTGCGCGGTCGAGCAACTCTATTCCCACTACGCACATCCGCGCACCGCGATCCTCATGGGCCATGCACGCGGCGTCATCCTGGTCGCCGCACGCCGACGCGGCATCCAGGTCGAGCAATTCCCCGCAAACCGCGTCAAGCAATCCGTCACCGGCCACGGCCACGCCAGCAAAGGCCAGATGCAACGCGCCATCCAATCCCAGTGGAGCCTCCCCGAGCCGCCTGACCCGCCAGACGTCGCCGACGCATTGGCCGTCGCACTCTGCTGCGGGTTGCACCTGGACCGGTTGAGGCAGATGCCGACCGCCGGAATTTGAATTGTGGGGCATGAAACGGCGCGTGAAACGTGAGAAGACTTTGCTTGCCCAGGTCTTCTCACGTTTCACGTCTTCACGTTTCACGGCCCACGTTTCACGTCTTCACGTTTCAGCTGATTTCCCGCGGCGTTAGGGTATAATCAGGATCGTATGATTTCAGCACTCACGGGCGAGCTTCGGCGGGTTGAAGACGATCGGGTTCATGTGCAGGTGGGGCCGATCCTTTGTGAAATGCTCGTGCCCGCTGCGGATTTGCAGATCCTTCAGCCGGGCATCGGCGAAGAGATGACGTTTCACACCGTCTTCTACCTCGAAGGCGATGCCAGCGGCGGCAACCTCGAACCCCGCCTGATCGGCTTTCTCCGCAAGGAGGACAAAGCCTTTTTCCAACTGTTCATCACCGTAAAAGGCATCGGCCCCAAGAAGGCGCTCAAGGCGCTGGTTATGCCGACGGGGGAGATCGCGCAGGCGATCGAGTCGAAGGATGCGCGGTTCTTGGTGCAGTTGCCGCAAATTGGGAAACGGATGGCCGAGCAGATCGTGGCCGAGCTCGCCGGCAAGGCGGCGAAGTTCGCCACGCCCTACGAAGCCGGCAAGCCCAGCATCGGCGGTGCTGGCCGCAACACGGCAGAGGAAGACGCGATTTCCACTCTCATGGCCCTTGGCGAACGCCGCACGGACGCCGAGATGCTCCTCGACCGCGCCAAGCAAGGCACGCCGACGATGAAGACCACGGACGCGTTCGTACGCGAGATGCTGCGGATGCGCACCGGGCGGGGATGAGGTCGTGGAAGGTAAATGAACGCAGAGGCGCGGAGACGCAGAGGGAAACGCAAAGAGAGATTCCTGCGTTAGTGCAATCGAAATTGAATTTCATCCTGGTCGCCAGCTTTCCCGCACTCCTGCCTC
>JAQGHP010000092.1 GCA_028288775.1 Phycisphaerales bacterium
GACGGCAACGCCGTCACCACGGTACAGCGCGGCTGGAGGCCTGAAGAATAGCCGGCCGCGCGGATTGGACGACGGCGATGAGCGTCGCACCGGCTGTCAATCACGAAGCACTGCTGGAGTGCCCGCGACTTATCGAGATTTCCGATTCCCTCAACCCCTTCCGCGGCGACAAAGTCCGCATTCACGCCCAAATCTGCGGCGACAACGTCAAGCGGTTCGCGGCGCTCAATCTCCTGCTCGAAGCCCAGGCCGATGGCCGGCTGCGGGACGTTCACACGCTCGTCGAGAACTCGTCGGGGAACATGGCGCTGGCGCTGGGGCTTCTCGCCCCCTCCTTTGGCGTCAGAAATCTGGTCGCGATCCTTCGGGCGGACATCCCGTCGGGAAAACTCGACCCGTTGCGGCTGTCGCGGATCAAGTGCCGGTTCACCACGGAATCCGCCGACGAGCCCGGCGGCATCCAACTCGCGCGCGAGATGGGCAGGCTGCCGGGCCATATCAATCTCGCCCAGTACGAAAACGAAGCCAACCCCCGCGCCTACGAAAAATGGCTCGCGCCGCGGATCTGGAAGCAGACCGGCGGCAAGGTGACGATCGCCTGTGCCGGCCTGGGAACGACGGGGACGGCGATGGGCCTGTCGCGATACCTTAAGCGCGTTTCAGCGAACTGTACGATCGTCGGCGTCCTGTGCGCGCCGGGGGCGGCGGTCCCCGGGATTCGCAGCGAACAGCGCCTCGCCGAGGTGCGATTCCCCTGGCGGCAGACGCTCGATGCCGTCGAACAAGCCGGGACCCGGGAGTCTTTCAAGAAGAGCCGCGAGCTGTGGTGGGGACTGGAGACGATGGTCGGGCCCAGCTCGGGGTTGGCGCTGGCGGGGCTCTTGAAGTTCATCGCGGCCCGGAAGGAAGGGGGATCACTCGATACCTACCGCAACGTGGACGGGGAAGTGTGCGCGGTGTTCATTTGTCCGGACATGGCGTATCCCTACTTCGACAAATACTCGACGCACCTCGACCCGCAGGACCTGGCGTAATGGAACTCCTCGACACGCCCATCGTGTCTAAAAGCATCCCCGCGCCGTGGGTCGAATCGCGTACGAACGCGGTGTTTGCGTGGGGTGCGGAAGAAGGCGTGCCGTTTTCAAATCCTTTCGAGGGGACGGGGCGCATTACCATTCCGCCGCGGGATGGAGTCGGGGTTGGGTTGGAGGTGGTCGCCGGTGGTGGGGCGAATGTTGAGACGTATTTCGATGAGCCCAGCGGCTGTTGCGTGTACCGCTGGGGGATCGTCGCCCATCCGGATGTCGCCCAATCGGAACTGCTGAAATGGATTCTCGGCGTCGTCAACGGCGGCGACGCCTCCGCGCTGTGCCAGGCCGTGGGGACGTTCATCATCCTGATCGACGACCGGCGCAATCGCCGGGTGCGCATGGTGTCGGACGTGCTGGGGCTGCGGCCGTGGCACGTGGGACAACATCGCGGCCGCCTGGTCTGCGGCAGCGACGTGTGGTCGATCCAACAGGCCGGCTTCGACATGGGCGGCGTCAACTACGACGCGGTAGCGGCATGGGTCCGCATGATTTTTGATTGCACGGAAAAGGGGTTGTTCAAGAACTTTCCGCCGATCGGTTATGGAGTCGTCGCGACGTGGGACGCTGGCGGGTATGGCGAGTTGCGGTATTTCAAGATCGAAGGCGGCCAGGAAACGCCTGGGCCGGGGGAACTGATCGAGGGGATGCATCGGCGGATATCCCGCACCTTCGACGCGCTGACGCGCGACCTGGACCGGGTCTCGATCGCGCTGTCCGGCGGGTTCGACAGCCGATACCTCGCCGCCCTGGGCGTCGAGCGAAAGGGCCTCAAGATCGAGGCGTTTTGCGTCTGCGACGAGGAATCGGAAGGGATCGCGGCGGACATGGTGGCCCGGGCGCTGAAGCTTCCGTTGCAGGTCCTGCGCACGGACGGGTCCGTGTGGAACATGTACGCCGAGCCGTTTCATTTCACCCCCGGCGGATTCCCCATCACCAAGCAGCTTTCGCACGTCGCCGCTTCACAGCGGCCGGGCGTGCCGTGCCTCAGCGGCTTTTTCGGCGACCCGATGAACCGCGGCTCGCTCGACCGGCTTGAAGAAAAGCTCGAGCGCGAAATCCGGGAAGACCTGCCGGTCGTCTATCACCGATCATTCCTCAGCAATCACACGCTGGCGCGATTCGATTTGTTGGACCCGAAAGTGATCGAGCGGAGCGACAGGCGCATCCTTGAGGTTTTGCGTCGGCGGTTCGCCCAATGGACGCATACCGGCCACCCGATTCTCGGCGTAAGCCTGGTCGCGCAGCAGCGGCATTACATGTCGAACAATATTCTCCAGCATTTGCACGTCGCCGAGGCGATTATTCCGTTCGCCAGTTGGGAGAGCATCCAGTTCAAAATGCGGAATGACGCCGCGTGCTTTAGCTATGACGTCTATGGCAAACTGCTGGACACGTATTTCCCGCAGATGAGCCATATTCCGCACAATTCGAAAATTGTGTGCGGGAATGATGCGGCGGTGAGGCCCAGCCGCTGCACGCGGAAATGGGCGATGGCCGTGCTGCAAGGGCTGCTGCGTTCGAATTCCATGTCGCTGTTGAATCGCCGCAAGGCGGTACCGCGGTTGATGGGTGCGATGACGGGCCGGCGCGACGTGGAAGTCGTGGCGATGTTTCTTTATCGGCTGCATCTGCTGGAGGAGCGGTGCCGGCGGCGCGAAGTGGCTTTTGATTGGAATGAAATCTGAGTTACCTCGGTTACACCGACAAAGGAGCCCCCGGAGATTCGTCCGGGGGCTCCTGCTTTATCGATCATTCGATATGCAACGTACGCGGGTTACTTGCCGGCCTTGAGGTCGGTCCAGAGCTTTTGCTCGGCCGCCTGCAGCGCCGTGAAGTCGGGCTTCAGGGCGGTCTGGAAGGCGGCGGTGTCGGTCTTGAGCTTGGCCTTGGCGGCCGTCAGAGTGGTGTCGCCGGTGATGGCGGCTTTGATGGCGGCGAGGTCCGCCGTCACGGTGGCGGAATCGGTCTTGAGCTGCGCCTGCGGGGCGGTTAGGTCGGTCTTCAGCGTCGCCTGGTCCTTGGCCAGTTGCGCCTTGGCGGCGGCGAGCTTGGTGGCGTCCGTGCCGGCGGCGCGGATGGCCTTGTAGTCGGCGAGGATCGCCGGCTCGTCCTTCACATACACCGCGGCGATCGCCTTGTAGTCGGCGGCCAGCTTCGGAGCCGCGGCGGCCTGGTCGGTGTGCAGCTTGGTCTCGAGCGCATTGAGCTTGCTGGTCTGCAGCGCCTTGTAGGCGGTGTCGATCGCCTTGGCGTCATTGGAGAGGAGGGTTTGCCAGGTCTTGCTGTCGGTTTGGATCTTGGTGAGGTCCGCCTTGATCGCGGCCTGGTCGGCGAGGATGGTGGCGCTGGGCGGGGCAGGGGGGTGCCACAATCCGCCGACGGGGGTGACGGACAGGAACGTCCGCGATTCGAGGGTGTCAATCAGGCTGCGTGACGCGCTGGGCATGGGGAACCTCCGATGGTGAGGGGACAACGAAACCGGTACAACACCCGCGGCGAGCGATTCGCCGGGGGGCACAAAAACCCATCCGCTAAAATACGGGGGATACGGTCTCCCCCGGGCTTCGGGGGAGGCGTAGCGACTACGCTGTACTAGTAATAAAGTCTGCTCGGATTATTCCGCGCGGAAACCGAAGAAAGACAAAAAACTTTTTCGAAGGTGATTGGGGATGGTGGGAGGCCGGGAAATTCCGCTGCCGCCCGTGCCGGCCTTCAGGCCCGTAAGGATTGTTGATACAAGGGCTTGTGCCCGCGTTCGCCGATCATTGCTATGAATACTCTCGCCGTCCTCGATCGACTTGATTTGGAGCGTCGCTCCCTCGTTCGCCAGGGCGAATCGGTGGAAATTCTTCCCAATGTGACGCGCGTCCGTTCCGCGGATGGGTCGCACCACCTTGTTTCGTACTCTGCGCTCACGCCGGAAAACGCGGATGCGGTGATCGGCGAGCAGGTCGCCCACTATCGCGCGCTGGGGGTGGAAGCAGAGTGGAAGGTGTATGCGCAGGACTGCCCGCCGGACTTGCTCGCGCGCGTGGCTCGGCAAGGATTTGTCATCGGGCCGGTGGAGGCGGTTCTCGTGCTGGATCTGGAATCCCCGCCCGCGTGGGTCGAAAGTCCGCCGACGCATCCGGTCGTGCGCGTCGCGGATGCCGGGCATGTCGCGCAATTTCGCGCCGCGGCAGAGCGCATCTTTGGAAAGGATTATCAGTTTACTGCTGACGAATTAGCCCAGGCGCTGCGTGACGGATCCACGCAGCACCTGGGCTATATCGCGATGGACGGGCAAGCCGCCGCGGCCATTGGCCGGCTCTATACGCACCCGGACAGCGCCATCGGGGGCCTGTATGGCGGCGGAACACATCCCGATAGCCGCGAACGCCGGCTGTACCGCGCAGTCGTCGCGGCCCGGGCGCGGGACGCCGTGAGGCTGGGAGCGCGCTACCTCATCGTAGATGCGCTCCCCACGAGCCGGCCGATTCTTGAACGACTCGGATTCGTTCACCTGACGGACACGTGGCCTTGCGTGCTGCGGCCGTGATTAGTCGCGGTCGTGATGTTCTTCGTGATGTTCGCCGTAACCGTTGTTGTTATGGTAGCCATTATCACGGTACACGCCTTCTTCGTGATACGCGGCGGGGCGGCCGCGGTCTTCGTCGTGATGATCGTGGTCGCAGCCCACGATCCACATTCCGCCGGCCATGACCGCGGGGATCCACCAGCGACTGGTCAGCACGCCGTGCAAACGATTTGGAAGTTTCATGATGACTTTCCCTTCTCCGACACATTCGTGACGGAAGTTAAACGCGATGATGCCGTTGATTCTGTCGATCACGCGGCACTCTCAACTGTGCAATCCGCGCGCCAGTGTGCTCGGCGGCCTGTTGTAAGGAGCGTAACGGGAGAAGTGACCCTGAAATGTCGTACCGAGGGGCGGATAAGCGCTCCATTGACCTGATCTTCACGCCGTTTGAACCCATCGTGTATCCAATGCCGGTCGTTTCGTAACACGCTTCACTGTTCTATTTGCAGAGATTGGGAGAGGGAGATGCGCAAGGTTCTGTTGCTCGCCGCGGGCGTCGCGGCGATGGGTGCTGTCCATTCCGGTGCTTTGGCTTCCACGGTCTATATTACTGAATTTTGCTCGGATACGGGGAATAACGAGCATTATGAGTTCGCCGAGTTCACCAACGTCGGCCCGCTTCCCGTCAGCATGACCGGATGGAGCGAGGACGACAGCCACGCCACGGCCAACAAGGCCGGGCACAGCCTTTCGGGGTTTGGAACCCTCGCCCCCGGCGAATCCGCGATCTATACCGAGGCTTTGCCCGCCGATTTCCGCACATATTGGGGGTTGCCGGCGAGCGTGAAAGTGATCGGCCCCAATACCACCGACAACCTCGCCACCGCCGGGGATTCGGTGACGCTGTTCGACAGCAGCGGCACGCTGGTGGACCGGATCGATTATGCGCCCCTTGCTGGCACTGCCGCGAATGGAACGCCCGAGGGCGTCGCTGACGCGGTCACCCGCAATGCGCCGTTGAGCGCGCTGGGCCTCAACGATAATTCTCTGTGGCAGGATTCGTCCGTCGGCGACGCCTACGGCTCCTATAGCGCACCTAAAAAGCTGTCCATTCTTGGCAACCCCGGAACGTATTCTGTCCCCGAACCCGGGTCGCTCACGCTCCTGATTCCCGCGGGAATGTTGCTGGCCTCGCGACGGCGGCGCGGGAATTGAATCACCGAGGGTTCGTGCATTTCTCGCTGCGAAAGAGCGGGCGGGCTGAGCCATTGTTTAGCCGCCCCGCTTGCGGAGTGTTCTGCTTTCGCTGACGCGAACCGGGCTACCCACCCGCGATCGCACCAATGATAAAAAACGGCTCGGCCCCGGATGCGACCGCATCGGGCAGCGGAGTGTCTGGCGATTCGTGGGATAGGTCGTCTTCACACGCGAAGAACCGCACGAGGGGCCGGCGCTGCTGAGTGGTGTGATCGCGGATCGCGCCACAGAGCGCCGGATACCGCGCTTCGAGGGCGTCGAGGATCGAACGCTGGGTGACGGGGCCGGAGACTTCGACCTGAACCTCGCGGGTGGTATTGGCGAGGGTTCGGAGATGATGGGGGAGGATGACTTTGATCATGGGGAGTTAAGAAACGAACGATTAAGATTAAGATTATGATTGCGCTTGGAGTGGCGGTGGATCGACTTCAACCATAGTCTTGTTCCGCTTGTCGCTCGTTGTTATCTGCGGGATCCGGAGACATGCTCTTTTCGTAGGGCCGAGCTGAATTCCGTTTGATAAGACCCATAAGCATGCGGACGATTCTCTGAAGCCTTTCCTTTCCCGGGCGGATTTGCGCCGGATTCAATTTCGCCCGGGCCGTTAGGATATCCAGCCCCGCCGCACATTCGAGCGCGGAGCCGTTGGCGATGTCGAAGAAGCGGCAGCGGTCCTTCGCGGAGTATTTTCCGTTCCCTTCCGCAATGTTTAATGCGATGGAGGTGGAAGCACGGTCCAATTGGTCCTTCACATCGCCGACGCGGCCGGTTTCCTCCAGAAGCGAGGAGAGCCAGGCGACGAAGGCGATGGCTTCGCGGTAGACTTCCAACTGCTCATGGCTGAACCAGTATTCGGGGGAGTCGGGCATGATCGGCCGCCAATTTTTGGTTCGCGGTCTTCTTCCGTCGAATGAAGGGTCAACACGGTGCCGGCGACGGTCGGAGTGAGATTAAGATTAAGATTAGGATTAAGATTAGGATCGCGCTCTGAGGCGCATCTCCAGGCGCCCCTATCTTAATCTTAATCCTAATCTTAATCTTAATCGTCTGTTTCTTCGCAGCACTAATCACGCCAAAGTCTGTACCTCCACCGAAACCACCGCCGGCAAATCCCTCACGATCGGCGTCCAGCTATCCCCGCTATCCGCTGACGCATAAACCTGTCCTCCCGTCGTCCCGAAATAAATCCCGCACTCCTCCATCGAATCCACCGCCATCGAATCGCGCAGGACATTCACATAACAATCCTGTTGCGGCAGTCCCTTCGTCAGCGGCTCCCATTCATTGCCGCCGCTGCGGCTGCGGTAAACCCGTAGCTTTCCTTCCGGCGGATAATGCTCGGAATCGCTCTTGATGGGGACGACATAGACGGTGTCCGGCTCGTGGGCGTGGATGTCGATGGGGAATCCGAAATCGCTGGGGAGATTGCCGCTGATTTCGCGCCAGTTTTCGCCGGCGTCGTCGGTGCGCATGACGTCCCAGTGCTTTTGCATGAATAGAACGCCCGGCCGCGAGGCGTGCATCGCGATGCGGTGAACGCAGTGGCCGACTTCGGCCTTGGGGTCGGGGATATACTGCGAGTGCAGCCCGCGGTTAATGGGTCGCCAGGTCTTGCCGCCGTCGTCCGTGCGGAAACATCCCGCGGCGGAGATGGCGATGTACATCCGACCAGGATCGGTCGGATCCAGCACGATGGTGTGAAGGCCCATTCCGCCCGCGCCCGGCTGCCACTTGGGCCCCGAGCCGTGGCCGCGGAGGCCGGAGAGTTCCTGCCACGACTGCCCGCCGTCTTTTGTTTGGAAGAGTGCCGCGTCTTCCGCGCCGGCGTAGACGGAATCGGGGTCGGTGAGGGATGGCTCCAGATGCCAGATGCGTTTGAATTCCCAGGGGTGCGGCGTGCCGTCATACCACATGTGCGTGCCGGGGACGCCGTCGTAGATGAATTTGTTGCCGACGGGCGCCCAGGTTTTGCCGCCGTCGTTGGAGCGCTGGACCTGCTGCCCGAACCAACTGCTGGATTGCGAGGCGTAAATGCGATTGGGGTCGGCGGGGGAGCCCTTCATGTGGTAGATTTCCCACCCGCCGAAATGCGGCCCGCTGACTTCCCATTTTTGGCGTTTCCCGTCCGACTCCAGAACAAACGCGCCTTTGCGCGTCCCGACCAATACCCGCACCCGGCTCATAGCTTGCTCCTTTCCAACTACATCGGTTTCTCGCAACGAATCATTCAGGGTATCCCGAACGTGTGGACCAGCATAGCAAAACGCACCGCCCAAAACGTCTCCTGAGTGGGCATGCTCACCATCAGTTTTTTCAATGTGTGAAGGACGCGCTAATCATCGGGTGGGCGTGGAGCGTCCCGTCCTGCAATCCGGCTGGAGCGTGAGATTACAGCCGCGGTTTGCGGCCGGCGGCGCGGCGGGTGTCGGCGATCTGGCCGGCGTGTTGCATGTTGTGCAGGGCGATCACCAGCAGCGTCTGCCCGAACGTCCGCATTTCGTTCTCAAAGCCAGGGGGCACGTTCCTGGGCACGCGGTCGAGGCCCGCTTCGCCGATCTGATCGAGCATCTTAAGCGTGTTGGCGCGGAGGTCGCGGTACGTGCGGAGCAACGTATCGAACGAGGGGTAGGAAGCGGCGTCGCTCTTCACTTCACTGCCCATCCCGAACAACGGCCACCAGTCCGCGACGGGGTTGGTCTCGCCGTAGAGGATCGTGGGGATCTGGCCTTCGATTACGGCGAGGTGCCCGAGGATCCAGATCGGATGATTGCCGCCGGGAGTCGTCGGCGTGAGGGGGATTTCGCGCATGTCTTCAACCAGCCCGACGGTATTCTGTTCGGTCATTTGCAACGACCAGCGAATCAGTTCGATCGGCGTCATGATTTGTTCTCCTTGCACAGTTTGGTTCACAGCGGCTTGGTTATCGCGGAAGTATATTCCCATTAGGGAATATATCAAGTAAAAAAAGTGTACACCGTAATTTCGAGAACGATCGTGAGCCGCAATGCGGGCGATTAACCGTCTGAGTAGGCGAAAATCCACTGGCTTGAACATCACTTTGGTCCATGAACTAGACACGCCATTCAAACGCGTGACAATGCCGCTCCGTCCTTCAGGAGATTCATCATGAAAAGCAATTGGCATTTCTGTTCCGCCATAATCATTCTCACATTTTGCTTATCGGCTTCGTCACCCGTGCTAGCGCAAACCGAAGAAAGCGGCATCGCCTCCAAGACCGCCACGGTGGACGGCCTCAAGCTGCACTATTTGACGGCGGGCCACGGCCCAGCCGTCATCCTGCTCCATGGCTACACGCAAACATCCCGCATGTGGCGGCCGATCATGCCGCTGCTGGCGGAGAAATTCACCGTGATCGCGCCTGACCTGCCCGGGATCGGCGACTCGGATATTCCCAAGAACGGGCTCGACATGAAGTCCGCCGCGATCTCCATTCATGCGCTGGCGAAATCGCTGGGCGTTGAAAAGGCGAGGGTGGTCGGTCACGACATTGGTCTCATGGTCGCCTACGCCTACGCGGCACAGTTTCCCGCGGAGACGGAAAAGCTCGTGCTGATGGACGCGTTTCTGCCGGGCGTCGCCGGCTGGGAAGCGGTTTACAACAATCCCGCCATCTGGCATTTCCGCTTCAATGGCCCCACGCCGGAGGAATTGGTCCGCGGGCGGGAGCGAATCTACTTCGAGTTCTTCTGGAACGACTTCGCCGCTGATAAGAATCGCTCGCTGCCGGAGGCCGACCGGGCATTCTACGCCGCGGCGTATGCCCGCCCGGAAAGGATGCGGGCCGGCTGGGCGTATTTCGTCTCCTTCATGCAGGCGGCCAACGACTTCGCCGAGCTTTCCAAGACCAAGCTCCCCATGCCCGTCCTCGCGATCGGCGGCGAAAAAGCCAACGGCGAACTCCTCGGCCAGCAAATCAAGATCGTCGCCACCGACACCCGCATCGTCGTCCTCAAGAACACCGGGCATTGGGTGCTGGAAGAAAGCCCGAAAGCGACGACCGATGCACTGGTGGGCTTTCTATCGCGCTGAATTGGGCGGGGCGATGGCCTTCGTGGAAGGACGCGACAGGGCCGCGTCCTCTTTCAGCTGCCAGGAATTGCTAATGATTGACCGGAAGGCGGTAAGGGAGGATTTCGTCAGTCTTCCAGCGCGGGTACCAGGAGCACGTTGTCGTCGCCCTGTTGTCGAAGTTCTCGCTCGATCTGCGACATGAGCCGGGCGTGATCCGACGCGCGAATGCCAGGTCGGGCCGGCACGACCACGATGTAGAGCCAGTCGTCATCCAACCGCTCGCCAGAAACCTTCAGGTGGACGCAGTCGCACTTCTGCCGGCGGCGCTTACTTGGTCTCCCGCCTCCGGCGGCGCAGCAGGAATAGCGTGCCGGCGAACAGGGACAGTGAACCGGGTTCCGGGACATCGTTGAAGGCGAGAAAGCCGGGCGTGTTGAGGTTCGTAACGAACTCGGTCGAAGAGGAGCCGTCGTCGGTAAGTTGCAGGACTTCGCCCTGTTGAGCAGTTGGCGCATTCAGTGATTCGCCGGAAACGTACAAGTGCCCGTCGGGGCCGAAGGCCATGTTGGTTGGTTGGAAGATGGCGGGTGCGAAAGTCGGGCTGGAGAAGTTGGTGAAGACGGTTTGGCCGCTGCCGTCGGGGTTGTAAGAAAGGATCTGCGGCCCGCCGCTCGAAACGTCCAGAACGTAAAGCTTGCCATCCGGGCCGAAAGCCAGATCGGCCCCGTTGGAGAACGTGTCGCTGCTTCCCTGGACGATTACCGTGTCATCGTGAGTCGCAAGGTTGATTCGTTCAATCGTCGAGCCGGTCGCGACGTAGAGTTCTCCAGGGGTTGCGGGATTGAAGGCGACGGCTTGGGCGTTGCCGCCCGTCGTGGCATAGCTGGTCAGATAGCCGCCGCCGGGGCTGAAGGCTTTCACGGGACCGTTGTCGCCGAGGTCGGCGACGTACAGATTTCCGGCCGGGCCGAAGGCCATGCCCTGGGGGTTACTCACCAGGGATGCGTCGTTGGCGTGGGTGATGAATGCGCCGGGGTCCTGATGGCCGGATGTCGCGTCGTAGCGATTGACGACGGCCAGATTGGGATCGAACCCTGCATTCGAGGTGCCGACGTACACTTTGGCGTCGGGGCCGACGGTCACGCCGGTTGCACCCACCAGCGTAGTGAACGTGTTCTGGCCGTTCGTTTGGATGACGGCGCCGGTCGAACTGCTGAAGCGGCCGACCGTGTCACTGTCCACCACGTACAAATCGGCCCGGGACAACGACGGCGCGAACACCAGGGTAACAAGCCCGAAAACCGGGGAGCACTTGCCGAGCAAATTCGCACGAAATAGACGCAAACCTGACATTTTTGGCATTTCTTAAATCCTTACGGACCCGAAGTGTAATCCAATAGCGCGAGAATAGCTCCATGAATTTGGCGTTAAGGTCCACCATCGCGGCCGACCGACCGCGCGGACGGTCACGCCGGATTCGCCGAACGTACTTCGAGTCTTTTTGGAACGGCTTGGCCGCGGGGAAGAATCGTTCGCTGCTGGAGGCGGACCGATGGGTAGATTTTCCGCCGACCGGGACAGTATGGTTCGATGAAACTGCCCTCATCCCTCACAAGGCGGGGTTCGCAATCACGTTGGCCGAGTGGCACCCCAATTGCCCTAAGCGCTCTCCGCGACCGAATGTTGCGACTTGATCGGCAGGCCGCAGTGCGGCCGTTTCCAGCATTCACCCCGCCAAGCCCCATTTGCTTTACCGAGGGTATCTGTATGAGCAGCGCAAGCGATGGCGTAACACGACGCACCATGATGTTTCAAGTAGCACCCGCGGCGGCGTTTACCGCGGCCGGAATCGGGCAGGCGGCGATGGCCGCCGTGGACCGGAGCAAAACGGATCCGGGCCCCAAAAATCCCGACCTGGACGCACAGAACCCCGATTCCACCTGGCCGCCCCCCACGGATTCCAAGAGCCTGGTGCAGAATTTCAAATACCCGTTCTCCTTCGCGAACAAGCGGGCTTATGAAGGCGGATGGTCGCGCGAGGTCACGGTCCGCGAACTGCCCGTCTCCAAGACCCTGGCCGGCGTAAACATGAGGCTGACGGCCGGCGGCGTGCGCGAGCTGCATTGGCACACTGCCGCCGAGTGGTCCATCATGCTCTACGGGACGGCACGGATCACCGCCATCGATACGGACGGCAAGAGTTTTGTCGCCGACGTGAAGAAGGACGATCTGTGGTATTTCCCCAGCGGGATTCCGCACTCGATTCAGGGCCTCGAGCCCGACGGCGCGGAATTCATGCTGG
>JAQGHP010000101.1 GCA_028288775.1 Phycisphaerales bacterium
CCGCTTGCGGGGCGCTTTTCCGAGCGCTCTGAAAGCGCCCCGCAAGCGGGGCGGCTAAACGAGTCGTTTACTGAATCGAAGAATTACGACATCCAGACCCGCGGGCCGAACGTTTCCATTCTCAAGCCGCTCAAGGGCGCGGACGAAAACACTTACGAGAACTTCCGCGGCTTCTGTCTGCAGGACTATCCGGATTACGAAATCCTCTTCGGCGTCGCCGACGCGAGCGACCCCGCGGCAGCGCTGGTGCGCCGGCTCCAACGCGAATTTTCCGGGCGCGCTATTCGGCTGATGATCGCAGAGCCCGGCGGTGCGAACCCCAAGTCGGCCACGCTCCGCACGCTCGCGGATGCCGCGCGGGGTGAAGTGCTGGTCATCAGTGATGCGGACGTGCGCGTTGCGCCCGATTATCTTTCCCGCGTCGTCGCGCCGCTGGCGGATGAGGCGGTGGGATTGGTCACCTGCCCGTATCGCGGGCTTGGGCCGCGCGGGGTTGCGGCGCGGCTCGAGGCGCTGCACATGGAGGCCGTGTTTCTTCCGTCTGTCGTCTTCGCCCGCCGGGTTATGGGGCAGCGGGTGGGGATGGGGGCGACGCTGGCGGTCCGCCGGGCCGATCTCGCGCGGGCGGGGGGGTATGCTTCGATCGCGGATCATCTCGCGGACGATTACCAGGTTGCGGTCATTGTTGAAAAGCTGGGACTCCGCACGCATCTTTCGGATCACGTGGTTTCGTGCGTTCTGGGGAAGACGCGATTCGCCGACCAGTGGGCACGTGAGGTGCGATGGGCGCGGGGTATTCGCGTCACGTGCCCGGGAAGATATCCCGGCCTGCTCGTTACGTACCCCGTCTGCTGGGCGGCGGCGCTGTGCGCCGTTAGCGGGTTTGCGCGCTGGGCGGTGTGCGTGCTGGGGCTCACGCTGGCGCTGCGGTGGCTGATTGCGTGGGACGTGGGGTCGCTCTTGGGGGAGCCGCGGGGTCGCCGAAGTTTGCTCTTGCTTCCGGTGCGCGAGGTGATGAGTTTTTTGGTCTGGTGCGCGGGTTCGGTCGGCAGCGCGATCACCTGGCGCGGGGAGCGGTTCGTGTTGCTGCGCGACGGCCGGCTCGCGCCGCCCGGCCCGCCGGGCGGGTTGATCCGGGGGCTGGTGCGGCGGCTCGACGCCTTCCTTCGCAAGCGGCAGGGGATCTTCGAATATTGCGACGAGCCCGATTGCGTGCTCCGCATCTCAATGGGCACGTGCGAAGAGGAGACCGAGCTTTCCGATGGCACGCGCCTGCTCCCCGGCGACGCGATGTGTGAGCTTCACCTCTTTAACGAGCACATGCCGCAGCTCTCGGGCGACGGCGCGAACATCCGCTGGGCGGTGGAAATGCACAGGCGTTTTCGCCATTCGCTGACGAAGCTGGCGAATGCGTTCGGCACGGATCGGCGGTTTGATGCGGTGAAGGGGCTGCACTGCGTGAGCGTCTTTGGCAGCCGCGATGGCCCGAAGCAGACGCAGCGCATGGCCGGGCGTCTGCATTTCGATGTGTTCGATTTCACGCGCCCGCGGACGCTGGCGAGCCGACTGCACGAGGCGGGGGAGAATTTGCTGATCCTGGGGCTGGTTTGGACGTTCAACCCCGCCGGGCTGCGCACGGCAAAGCTGGCGCGGGGGCGGCACCGGCTATGCATGTCCCGTGGCGTACTGCTGGAGAAATACGGCGGCCGCGATGAAAAGGGCGCTGACTCTTCGGACATCTCACGCTATGAACGGAATCGCGCGGAAACGGCGCCGGATGAACAGGCCGCGGCGGCCGAAGGCAGCGTCGAGTGAAGTTAGATGAACGTGTGTGGCAGTCAGTGGGATCCAAAACATTCCGTGACACGGGCGTCCCGCCCCGTGCAAACGACGCGACATTTTGGATAACTTTGCTTACAAAACTAAGTGGTTCGACAAACCGCACGCGCGGGCGGGACGCCCGTGTCACGTGAATCCCTAGGGATTATTCGATGCTCCTCTTCCTTCTGTGTGCCGGTTGGGCTTGCACGGTCGCCGTGCTGCTCGTGCGCGCGGTGAGGCAGTACGGATTTTACGAAGTGCTGCGGCCGGCGGATGCGGGCATCGGGGTGGAGGACGCGCCGCGCGTCGCCGTCATCATTCCCGCGCGCAACGAGGCGCATAATCTCCCACGGTGTTTGCGGGGCGTGCTGGCGCAGGATTATCCGGCCGACCGGTGGCAGGCGATCGTGGTGGATGATTCCTCCACCGACGGCACGCCGGCCGTCGCGCAGGGCATCGCCCAAGGCGACGCCCGCGTGCGCGTGCTCGAGAGCCGCCCGCTCCCCTCCGGCTGGGCGGGCAAGGCCCACGCTTGCTGGCAGGGCGCCGCGGACGTCGCGCCCGAGGTCGAGTGGCTCTGCTTTCTCGACGCCGACACCGCCCCCGAGCCGGCACTGCTTCGCACGGCCTTGCGCGTGGCGCGGGCGCGCGGCCTGGGGCTGCTTTCGCTCGGGCCGTTTCAGGAACTGGGCGGGTTCTGGGAGCGGCTGCTGATGCCGACGGGATTTTTCCTCATCGCCTTCACACAGGATCTCCGCGAGGCGAATGACCCCGCTTCGCCGCAGGCACACGCCAACGGCCAGTTTTTGCTGATCCGCCGGGACGTGTATGAATCCGCCGGCACGTACGCGGCGGTGCGGTCGCACGTCGCCGAGGACTCGGCGATGGCACGAGCCGTGAAGCGCAGCGGCCACCGCATCGCCGTGCTGGGAACGCAGGGCCTGATTCGCGCGCGGATGTACAGCGATTTCCGGTCGATGTGGGACGGGCTTTCGCGTCAGGCGGGGGAGTTGCTGGGCGGAACGGGGGCGCTGCTATTCGCGGCCGCCGCGGCGTTGGCCATGGCCGGCTTGACCGTATTGCTCCCGCTGCTGGCCGCGTTGGCGGTGGCCCGCGGCGGGGGGCACGCACTGCCGATCGCGGCGCTGGTGCTCGCGTCGCTCGGCTCCGCCGCCCTCTTCGGCACGCACATGGGGGCGGCAAATTACTTCCGAATCCCGATCTGGTACGGCGCGCTCTTCCCGGCGGGCTATGTGCTTGGCGCGCTGGTACTGCTCAATGGGGCGAGGGTGCGCGTCCGCCGATCGGTGATGTGGAAAGGCCGATCGTATGCTGCGGGCGGCGCAGTCGCGGATGCCGCGACGTTTCGCGACGCCCCTGGGGGCACGGCCGGGTCGGTGGTGCGGTGAGTTGGGTTATTGAGTGGCCGCTCTTGGTTTATCGGGAAGAATGGTTGAACCGCCAAGTCGCAAAGACGCCAAGGGGAGGCGGGAGTTTGTAGCGGTCCGACCGGTTTAATTTGCCTGGTGTCTTCGGAGCCGGGCCGTGCCGGCCCGGTCGGAGCGAAGTTCTGAATGACTCCCTCTCCGTCGTATTCGGGGGTGTGGGTTGGGGTGAGGGGCCGGGCGCGAAGTTTCGTTATTTGCAGATATACCATGTTGGGTGGGCGTACTCGCTCACCATTTGACGCTCAAGCGGTCGACGGACGGTGGGCGAGTACGCCCACCCTACAGGTGGAATTCCGGCGCACCTCCACGTTCCGCCCCTCACCCTATCCCTCTCCCCGGAGTACGAGGGAGAGGGGACCAGAGCGGGCCTGCGGCCCGACCGGGGCGACACGCCCCGGCTCTAAAGACGTACGGAGGGTTTTTGGTTGGGCGGGCCGCTATGTACCGAGGAATCAATCCTGGGGCTGGTCCGGGGGCAGGTCGATCGCGACGAATTTCCGCAGGCCTTCCAACAGGACATGGATGTCCAGGGGGTAACTCAGGCTGGCGCGGAGGAAGACGCCCTGGCTGTGGTCGGACGCGATGATCAAGTGGTGCTCGCCGTTGACGCCGAAGCCGGTGTCCTGTGGCTGGTGGCCGGTGACGATCAATTGTGCGTGGACTTTTTCGAGAAACAGATCCACCGTCGGCGGAGTGGTCCTTCGTCCCCATATCAGTTGGTAGACCGGGCCGGTTTTCCGCTTGTAGTCCGCGCCGGTGAGGGCGCGGTCGAACACCGTGTAGTCGTAGGTGGCGACCTCGCTCTCTGATGGGACGCTGTGGCTGAAGAACAGGCCGTTGGCCGTTCTCACTGCCAGAGGGAATGAGAGCAAGAACTCCGTGATCGCGGCCTGCACGATCCCCGAGCGGCCGGCAAAATCGCGTTTGACCCCTCGATTGAACGCCTCGCAAACACTCTGGCCGGATTTCATGATCCCTTCGCCGTGGATCTGGGCGAGATCGTGATTGGCCATTAGGAAATGCACCTGGTGCGGATAGCTGCACTTGAGCTCGGCGGCTTTCAAAAGCGTTTCCCAGCTTCCCTCCGCGCCGTTTGCGTCCCAGTGGTCGCCGTGGACGATCTCCTGGAGGATCAGGTGCCGCTGGGGGTGGTTGGCCAGGTCGGCGGCGTGAAGGAGCTTCTCGAAATTCCGGCGATGGTCGTGCAAGTCGCCCGCGATCCACACGTCCCCCTCGGCAGGGAGATTGATGACCTGCGCTGCACGCAAGGGGGAAAGCTGATTCTCCTCCGCCGCACACTGAAAGGCCTCTGTGACGTGATCGGGATTGTAGCCCATGGCCTCATTCGTATTCGTGCGCGATGATTTCGTCAACGACCGGCGAGCGCTGCCCGAGGCGTGATTATCGGACTTTTTCTGTTCAGTCCCCGTCTAAGTCTTTGCTAACCTGCCCTACTTGTGATTGTCTATTTGCATGCGGGGGCGGCGCATCGGATTTTGCTAGGTGCGTAGTCGGGCAAACGCTACGATAATCCGCCGATCTCAACCGGCATGGGAACCTTCCATCGGGACGGCTGCCGGGCGCGACGGGTGTCTGCCGGGGCCTGATCCGTTTCCCGCCGCAAGCCAAGGAAAGATGTTGTATGCCTCCCTCGCTGGTCGGACCTGATCAATCACAAATTGTGTTAGCGCCCCAGCGCCCTGCGGCTGGTGCTGCGGCGGCCCGCGCCTCGGACGGGCACCGCTCAGAAGGGCGGCAGCGGAAGGTCGAGCCGGTAACCGACCGCGTCCGCCGAGACGGCAAATTCTTCCGATTGGGTGAGGGCAAGTTTTACGTCAAGGGCGTGACGTACGGTCCCTTCGCCGCGAACGTCGAGGGGCAATTCCTTCCCGAGCGCGAAAACGTGCGCAAGGATTTCGAGCAGATGGCCGAGCTCGGCGCCAACTGCCTGCGGATTTACAATCTGCCGCCCAAATGGTTCCTGGACCTCGCGCAGGAGATGGGGCTGAAGATCTTCCTCGACGTCTCCTGGCCCAAGAACCTTTCGTTCGTCGGGGACCCGGAAGTCACGGAGCAGGCGCGCTCAGCGGTCCGCGAATGCGCCCGCGAGTGCGGCAATCATCCCGCGGTCTTCGCGATCAGCGTGGTCAACGAAATTCCCGCCGACATCGTCCGCTTCTCGGGCCGCGAAAAGGTCGAGCTGTTCATCGACGAGCTGGTAGCGATCGGCAAAACCGAGGCGCCCAACTGCCTGTTCACCTTCGCCAATTTCCCCACCACCGAGTACTTGCGGCCGCGGTGCATCGACTTCGTCTGCTTCAACGTCTATCTCCACGAGGAGAAGACGTTCCGCAATTACCTCGCCCGCTTGCAGATGATCGCGGGCGAATTGCCGCTGATGCTCGGCGAATACGGGATCGACACCTTTCGCGAATATTCCGAAGAGAAGCAGGCGGAAATCTTGGACCGCCAGGTCCGCGCGATCTACGATGAAGGCGCGGTGGGCGTGTTCGTCTTCAGCTTCACGGACGACTGGTTCACCCACGGCTGGCAGATCGAAGACTGGGCGTTCGGCCTGACAAAGCGCGAGCGC
The DNA here is from genome assembly GCA_028288775.1 of Phycisphaerales bacterium. Taxonomy (GTDB): domain Bacteria; phylum Planctomycetota; class Phycisphaerae; order Tepidisphaerales; family Tepidisphaeraceae; genus RYN-428. The sequence continues at coordinate 5,863 of JAQGHP010000101.1, forward strand.
GACGCGGCGGGCTACCGCACGACCAAGCCGTCCTTCGCGGCGATGAAAAATATTTTCCAGCGCGCCCCGCAGGTGGCGGACGTGAAGCTGCCGAAGGTGAGCGTCGTCGTCTGCTCGTACAACGGCGCGAGCACGGTCGAATCGTGCCTGGCGTCGATGGAGCGCATCCGCTACCCGGATTTTGAAGTGATCTTTGTCGACGACGGGAGCACGGACGGGACGCAGGAAATCCTCAAGAACTTCCCCTGGGTGCGCAACATCCGCCAGAAGAACATGGGCCTCTCGTACGCCCGCAACGTCGGCATGAACGCCGCCGAGGGCGAGATCACCGTTTACACCGACAGCGACTGCGAGGCGGACGAAGACTGGTTGTATTTCATCGCGCTCGGATTGGTGCGCAGCGGGCACGTGGGCATGGGCGGGCCGAATTTGATTCCCGATGAGGGGAGCTGGGTGGCAGACTGCGTGGGCCTTTCGCCCGGCGGGCCGACGCACGTGATGGTCGATGACCGCACCGCCGAGCACGTCCCCGGCTGCAACATGGCCTTCTACACCTGGGCCTTGAAGCAGGTGAACGGCTTTGACCCGCAGTACCGCAAGGCCGGCGACGACGTGGACGTCATCTGGCGCTTGCAGGACCTCGGCTATTCCATCGGCTTCGCCCCCGCGGCGCAGGTGTGGCACTATCGCCGCAATACCATAAAAGCCTACCTCAAGCAGCAACGCGGCTACGGCGAGGCCGAGGCCCTGCTCAAGTACAAGCACCCCGAACATTTCAATTCCCTGGGCGCCAGCCATTGGCGCGGGAAGATCTACGGCGCGGACGACGTCGGAATCCGCATGGGCCGCGACGTCATCTATCACGGCCTCTTCGGCACCGGCCTGTTCCAGAGCATCTATCGCCGGCCGGCGTCGCTGCTGGTCATGATGATGATGAGCATCGAGTGGCATCTGCTGGCGGGGTTTGTCACCATACTGGGGCTGGCATTTACGCCGCTGCTTTGGGTGGCGTTTGCGATGTTCCTTACGCCGATTTTTTGGTCGATGGTGGCGGGGGCGCAAGCGCCGGAGCCCAAGCACAATCATTGGCTCTCCCGGCCGCTGATCGCATGGCTGCACTACCGGCAGCCTATCTGCCGGGGCTGGGCGCGCTATTCCGTGCGGTTGAAAAACAAAGTCATGGTCATGCGGAAGGAAGCCCGCGGCTACCAGCGCGAGCACCGTCTGCCCTTCGATCCCTACGACCGCAACACGCTCCGCTACTGGAGCAAGGACCACGGGCGCTTTGCGCTGCTCGAGAAGATCACCGAGGAAATCCGGGCTGCCGGTTGGCGCTACCGGCTCGACAGCGGGTGGAACGGCTGGGACATGGAAATCTACGGTTCGCGCTACGTGAACCTGCAACTCTCCTCCGCCACCGAGCATCACCACGGCGTCGGCAAGCTCACGCGCGTGCGGGTGAAGCCGGTGATGAGCAACTTCTGCCGATCATTGATGGCCGCCGGCACCGTGCTCGCGGGGCTCTTGCTGTTGGACCTGTGGCCCTTCAGCCGGGCGGGGGTATTGATTCCGCTGGCTGTGTGGGCGATGTATCTGGTGAACCGCTGGCTGGTTTCGAATCCGGCGCTGGGCCTCATCGACGAAGTCGCGGAGAGGGCCGGCTTCTATCCCGTCCCGGCGAAGAAAGCGCCCAAGTCCCGCAGGAAATCACCGGGCCAGTCAACCGTCCCCCAACCCGTGCGCAAGGGCGATGAAGCCAAGGACCGTGAGCCGATGGAGGGGATCGACCTGGAAGACGGCGCGCCGTCCGTGGCATAACCCATGACAGCCACCCGCGCGTATATCCGTGCCGCCCACTATTTTCGCCACGACCTGGGGAAAATCGTCTTCTCCACGCTCCTGATCGGGCTTACCACGCTCGCCGGCCTGGCGCAGCCTTTCCCGCTCGCGATCCTTATCGATTTCGTACTCAATCATCAGACCGGCGGCGCATGGCCGCACCGGCTATTCCAGCGGTGGGGGCCGCACGGCGTCATCCCGCAGATCATCACGTTGGCCGTCATCACGCTGCTCCTGCGGCTCTTTCAAGAACTGATTGGGTTGTGGCAAGGATATTACAAAATCGTGATCGGCTACGACGGCCTTCTGCGGATCCGCTGCGACCTGTACCGCAAGTTTCAAGAGCTGAGCCTCGCCTACCACCGCGCGCGGCCGCAGGGGGACGCGATTTATCGACTGAGTTACGATGCGTACGCGGTGCAGGGCGCTTTCAACGTAGTGCAGGGGATTTTCGTCAACGCGATCATCTTGGTGTGCATGTCCGTCATCATGCTGGCGATGAACTGGAAGCTGGGGCTGATCGCCATGTCGGTCATGCCGATCCTCTACGGCACCATCCGGTATTACGGAACGGTGCTCACCTCGACTTCGCTGCGCGCCGCGCAACTCGATTCGGACCTCACGTCAACCGTGCAGCGCTCGGTGTCCGCGATTTCGCTGGTGCAGTCCTACGGGCGCGAAGACGACGAATACGCCCGCTTCCACAAGTCAGTCCAAACCAGCAACAAGGCGTGGGTGCGAATGCACCTGCATTCGATGATCTACTGGCTGGCCATCGGCACGGCGTTCGGCATCGGCCTCGCCCTGATCTTCGGCGTCGGCGGGTACATGGCCTACAGTACGCCCACGAAATTCACCATCGGCGAACTCTGGATCTTCCTGCAATACACGCTCGTCAATCTCTACGACCCCCTCCACAAACTCAGCGGCAGCGGCGCGGAAATGCGCAAAAACCTCGCCGGCATGCAGCGCGTCTACGAAGTGATCGACACGCCCGTGGACATCAAGGATTCACCCGATGCGATTGCCCTTCCCGTCGCCCCGCGCGCGCTGGCGCTGGAAGGCGTGAGCTTCGCCTACGGCAACGGCCCGCCGGTGCTGAAGGACCTGAGCGTTACCATCCAACCGGGCGAAATGGTGGCCTTCGTCGGCCCCAGCGGCGTAGGGAAATCGAGCCTGCTCGGCCTGCTTCCCCGCTTCTACGACCCGACGAGCGGGGCGATTCGCCTGGGCGGCTACGACATCCGCCAGGTCAAGCTCCGCGACCTGCGGCGGCACGTCGCGCTGGTGCTTCAAGACAGTCTGATCCTCCCAACCAGCGTCGCCGAGAACATCGCCTACGGCCGCCCGGATGCCACGGAGGAACAGATCAAAGCCGCCGCCGAATTGGCCGGCGCACACGACTTCATCACGGCCCTCCCCGCCGGCTACGACACGGTTCTTAACGAGGGCGGCAACAACCTCTCCGGCGGCCAGCGCCAGCGCCTGAGCATCGCCCGCGCCCTGGCCACCGAGGCCCCGCTGCTGGTCCTGGACGAGCCCACCAGCGCCCTCGACCCCCAAAACGAGCAGATGATCACGGAAACGCTGGCGGGCCTGAAGCGCCGCCGCACGATGATCCTCGTCAGCCACCGCCTCAGCACCGTCGCCGACTGCGACCGCATCTACGTGATGGAAGCGGGGCGAATCATCGAGCAGGGCACGCACGAAGAGCTCATCTCCCACGGCGGCGCGTACTACCGCATGGCCAAACACCAGATGAAATTGGGCGAGCCGGTGGGGGCGTAGAGGCGAATCTTTCGTTCGCCCATCTCTGCAGTTTCGGACTTCGGCTATCCTCTGTTTGCAAGTCGGCTATACTCCATAACGGAGCGTGACATGAAAAGCCCCTTCCCCGGCATGGACCCATACCTTGAACGCCATTGGCAGGACGTTCATCAGGCGATCTGCACTTACGCTCGGGATCAAATTCAAGAGAAGCTCGGCAGCGACCTTGTCGCGCGTCTCGGCGAGCGCTTAGTCGTCGAATCGATGCTCGATGAACCGCGAACGATTTATCCCGACGTCCGAGTTGTCGAGCAGGGGATTGCAGGGGAGTGGAAGCCTACCGAATCCACGGCCACGGTCGCTGTTGCCGAGCCGCTGGTGGTCAAGGTGGGAAGCGATCCGGTCCCGCAGGCGTTTGTGGAAATAATCGAACCCGATTCGTCCACGCTCGTCACCGTCATCGAATTCCTCTCCCCGTCAAACAAACTTCGCGGCGGTGGGCGCGACAGTTATCAACAAAAGCAGCGGGAGCTTTATGCTGCAAAGGTGAGCCTCGCCGAAATCGATTTGGTTCGAAGTGGCCCGAGGGCGTTTCTATTGCCCGAGGTGCAGTTCCCTCCCCGCGCGAAAGCCGAGTACTTCGCGTGCGTTTTTCGCGGATGGTTCTGGGATCGTTTTGAACTTTATCCGATTTCGATCCGCGAAAAGTTGCCCGCCATTAGAATCCCCCTGCGCAGGCAAGAGCCGGACATCGTGCTCAATCTTCAGTCGCTGATCGAGCAGGCGTATCGCAATGGGCGATACGATCGGCTCGACTACAAGCAGCCATGCGCGCCAGCGCTCGAAGGTGAACCTGCGGCGTGGGTCGATGAATTACTTCGAGTCGCCGGGAAGCGCTGACGGAACAGGATTACCGCGCGGCCGTGGGGATTGCACGAGTAGCGCCTCGGTCACCACTTTTGGAAAGTTTGCCACAACTTGGAATGTGCGGAGGATGGTAAACTGTTCGGGGACGGCTTGGCTGAACAACGGCTCGCTTTTCAGATCTTCGAGAATGTCGTTCAATAGCTGGGAAAGCAAGACGATTTCGCCACCGCCGATTTTGGTTTGATTCTTAATGCTGGGGGAGCCAAATACGGCAAGCTGTTTGATCTCGTCCGGCGCATTCATCCCCTTAAACAGTCCCGGAATGTGTTTCCTTCCCGCTTCAAACTTCCGAGTGAAGCGCTTTTCGCGCTCGGTCCAGCTGTCCGCATCCATGGACGCTTCGATGTGAACGAGTTGCCGCTCCGTCGGATGAAAGGCGACTACGTCCAACTCGCATTCGTAACCGCCGGCCTCCCGCCTGCCTTTGAGCACATTTCGACGGACAAAGTAGCCTCGGTACTCGTACCACTCCGCGACGAGTTGTTCAAGGAAATTGGTTGCCATGAACGACCGCGGTTCACTCGTATCTCAACACCGAATGCACCGGTGCCTTGAGCTTCTCCCTGCCGCCCAACCCGGCCAATTCGATCAAGACCGCGATCCCGGCGACCGTGCCCCCCAGCTTTTCCACCAAATCACAGCAGGCCTTCATCGTGCCGCCGGTGGCGAGCAGGTCGTCCACCACCAGCACGCGCTGGCCTTTTACGATCGCATCCGCGTGCATTTCCAGGGTGTCGGTGCCGTACTCCAGGTCGTAGGTCATGGCGATTTTTTTGTGCGGGAGCTTGCCGGGCTTGCGAACGATGACGAAGCCCGCCGACAGGCAGCACGCGACGGCGGTGCCGAAGATGAAGCCGCGGCTCTCGGCGCCCACGACCAGGTCGATATTCTTCCCGCGGAACGGATTGGCCAGCAGCTCGATCGACAGCGCCAGGCCCGGAGCGTCGGCCAGCAGCGGCGTGATGTCGCGGAAAAGAATGCCGGGCTTGGGGAAGTCGGGGATTTCGCGGATCAGTTTTCGGAGTTGAGTTTGGGTGTCAGGCATGGGCGGGCATTGTAAAGGCTGATGGGGCCGGGCGGGAGAGGCGTAAGACGTAAAAACGTGAAGACGTGAAACGTGAAGACGTGAAGCCGTGAAAGGTGGTAGAAGGTGGTAGAAAGAGAATGGGGGGCATCTTGCGGGAGTCCCGTTATGAAAAACCTTCGCGCTATCGCCGTCGGGATGATCGTCTGCCTTTCGCTGCTGGCCACGCACGCCACTGCCGACCCTGCGACGGCGCTCGAGCGCTACGTCGCGGTTCCGGACCCCAGCTATTCCTTTCAGCTTGTCGGGACCCGTCCCGGCATTCTCTGCAAGACGTACGTTCTTGAGATGACTTCGCAGACCTGGCTCACGGCCAAGGAGGTGGACAAGCCGGTATGGAAGCATTGGGTGATCGTCGTGGTGCCCGATCAGGTGAAGACGTCCACCGCGCTGCTTTTCATCGACGGCGGGAGCAACACCCGCGCCGCGCCGCAGGCGGGCGACAAGGCGCTGGCGCTGGCGGCGGTGGCGACGGGCTCGGTCGTCGTTGATTTGAAGGGCATTCCCAGTGAGCCGCTGGTTTTCTCCGATGAAACCAGGAGCCGCACCGAAGACGCCATCATCGCCTACTCGTGGGACAAGTTCCTCCGCACCGGCGACGAGCGCTGGCCGCTGCGGCTTCCCATGACCAAAAGCGCCGTGCGCGCCATGGACACCGTCCAGGCCTTCTGCAAGAGCGAGCAAGGCGGGAACGTGAAGGTCGATGCGTTCGTCGTCGCTGGCGGCTCGAAGCGCGGGTGGACGACCTGGACCACCGCCGCGGTGGACAAGCGGGTGGTCGCGATCGTGCCGATCGTGATCGACACGCTGAACCTGGAAAAACACTCGGGCCGTCAGCTCGCGGCGTACGGGTTTTTCTCGCCCGCCGTCAAGGATTACACGGACATCAACCTCTCGCAATGGGCCGGCACGCAGCAGTTCCGCGACCTGATGCGGATCGAGGATCCGTACAGCTACCGCGACCGCTACACGATGCCCAAGCTTCTGATCAACTCCACGGGCGATCAGTATTTCCTGCCCGACAATTCCCAGTTCTATTTCGACGGCCTGCCGGGGACCAAGTACCTCCGCTACGTCCCCAACACCGACCATTCCCTGGCGCGCTCGGATGCCCACGAATCGCTGCTGGCCTTCTACGGCGCGTTTCTGCTCAAGAAGCCGATGCCCCAATTCTCCTGGAAACTGCAGGACGACGGCTCCATCCGCGTCGAGACGACCGGCCGCCCTTCGCACGTCAAACTCTGGCAAGCGACCAACCCCGATGCGCGCGATTTCCGCCTCGAAGTGCTGGGCCCCAAGTGGACCTCGAGCGACCTGACCGACGAGGGCCACGGCGTCTATATTGCGAAAGTGGAAAAGCCGGAGAAAGGGTGGACCGCCTTCATGGCCGAGCTGACCTACCCCAGCGGCGACCTGCTCCCGCCGTTCAAGTTCACGACGCAGGTGCGCGTCGTGCCCGACACGCTGCCGTTCGCGGCCAAGGCGCGGGAGCTGCTCGGGGGCAAGTAGCCTCCCCGTCAAAGATTATTCAACACGACGAACACCACGCCGATACCCATCCATATGGCGCAAAGCATTAGGTGGACGAGCGGGGGCATTCGTCTAAGCGGAGTACACATCACGAACGCAAGCCACGCGGCGAGAATGCCCGAGCCGACGGCAGGCGCGGCCACCGTGGCCAGGAATTCGGTGAGCTTGTAATGACGCACGAGGGGCGGGAAGAACGGGCCGTCGAACAGGCAGGCAGTGAGCAAGACGCTCCATACGAATTTGCCGTTGATGAACCAGAAACAGATCGTGCTGGCTGCCGCTGGTAGCGCGTACATAAGCAAAACGACGAGCCATTGCCGACGGGGCGGACCATCGGCCGCTCGCCCGTAGTCGAGCGGCACGGCCTTTTGCTCCGGCGGCGACTGCGAAGATTCGGACGATTTTGAAGCCATACTCCTTCGTGATGGGACCGGAATCAAGGTGGGCCTTTGTGCGACCCTGGTTTTCTAGACTGCCCAGGGGGCGGCGTGTACACGGTTGGACTTACGCGTTGCCAGCATCCGCTTCGGAGCGGAGTCCTTGCGTGCTTGGCTAGGCATCTATACAGGTTGTTCAAAGCGCTCTCGTCCTTGTGAAGCCGCGAATAGTCTCTCCGCAGCTGCTCTTCCGAGACGCCGAGTTCCAGCATTCCTTGGGCAAGCGAGTCTCTAAAGTCCCTGTCAATCAAATTTCTCATCCAAAACATCTGGCCGGACCGTCGCAGCCACGCACCAATCGGTTCCAACCCTTCAATCTCGAACATGTATTGACAAAAGCGGTTGTTCAGTACATTCATCATTCCATCGTCTTCATTCGTGGCAGTCATTGCGGTCACCTTTGTATCACCGGCGCAGGTTTGGTGGCGGGCAAATAATGGCCGGATTCCTCGCGAAATAGATCGACAATTGGCACCACCTCGCTCGTGACGATATCGCGGCGGTAGTCCCAGATGGTCAAAGCCACGTGACGGTCCCTGACCTGGTCGAGGTTCATATGCTCCAGGTCCACCGTAAAAAATACCAGCTTCCCATCCGAGGCAAGGTGCCGTGTTCCCAGGCTGCCATTGTGCCAGCCGGCGGCCACCTTCGCTTCCGAGTGGTACACCACCGTGCCGTCGCGTCGGAACAGCCGTATCGCATCCTTGCTCGTATGCATCATCAGCAATTGATGATCGATAGTGAACGCGGAATCCGGCGCTTCATGCAGGAACTCCCGCTCATCCACTTTGCGATGCACCAGGCCCAGCGACGGCTCGGGGCGGTCGGCGCACAGGAAGTACTCGGCCCGGGAGAGTGTTTTCCCGTCGAAGGTGAACGTCTCGTGTAGCGGGATACCGGCCCCCTCGTTCCAAATTGCGCGCGGGTTGATGATGAGATGATTGAGGTCGTCGGTAAGAAGTGTCTCGACGTTTTGGAGACTGGGTATTCGCCGCGATTCGGTGAACCGGTCGGTCAGCCAGGGGTCCGCTTTCTCCTGACCGCTATAGAAGTCGTAGAGTCGGGCGACGTTGTCCTGGTACAAAAGCATGTATCGCCCGGAGGGTGACGTGACCTGGTCTTCGCTCATAGGCACAGCCCGATTGTTGATCGGCGCGAAGCCGACCGAGTCCTTGTAACCCGCTGTCGCCAGATCCAGGCGGTCGAACAGAATTTTCTTATGTGCGATTTCCGTGCGAAATCGGACAAGTTCGCCCTTCTCATCAAACGCACAGTGCGGCGTAGCGAGAGCGGCGTCGGCGTCCTCCTTGGTGAAGTTCGCGCCGGCGGTGAAGCTGATTGTCGATCTCGGCTGGGGAACATCCCACAGCGGGCCGTAGACTTTAGACCGCTGGGTCATCGGCAACTTGGACGCGAGGTCAACGAGAATGAGATATCCTTTGACGTCCGTGGTCCTCGAGCTGTGCGACCATAAAGGCTGCGCCGTGGCGCTCGTCTCCACGACGAGCCGCAGCTCATGACCAACTACCGTCTTCTCGCGCACCGTCATGGCGGCTTCGCCACGACAGGTGTCGCTCAGCACGAAAAGCGAAACCGCCAGGCCAACGAATACACGCATGTGACCGGACATAGGGGAACTCCTCGGCGCCCGAAACAATTAACGATGAGCAAAGACATTAAAAGCATATTCATCCAATTGAATCACGTCCAACCAACAGGAAATGCCGGGGATTTTTTGGGGGGAGGCAAGACGGGACGGGCAAGACGGGCGCGACTCTCACGAATCAGTCGAAAAATTCGCAGCGGGCACAATATTTTTGCCATTGCGACGTTTTACTTAATCGTGCGGCGGTGGCCTGCAATGCCGGAGAACAAGCCTTGGGGGGAACGTTGAAAAGGGGGAAAGATGTGGCGGTCCACTTTGAGAGCCCTTCGGGTGACGCGGGTCGGCTACTCGCCTTGGTGTTTCACGTCTTTCCAACTCCGCTGGGTGCCACGGGTCCGCGTACTCGCGGGGCGTGTGGCAGGCATTGCCTCGGGCGGGCCATTGCCCATCTGGCGCACTGGGGTAGTTTAAGATGGGGTATATGGGATGACTGGGCGAGGCAATTTATAGGAAATATGTCATAACGTTGCTGATAAATGGCTTGCGGATCGATACGAGAAGTGATCGAAGTCGACTCTTCGTAAGTCATTCATAAAAGAATACTTGCGTGATGAGATGTGAACTATCGCCCGGAGGCTCATTGCCCATTATTGCCCATGATTGCCCCAATTTTGACCCCTTGGAAATGGGCAATGAAGCCGCGGTCGGTGTTGATGGGAAAGGGGAAAAGGGCGCGCGGTATCCGACGTGGCGGTCGGGGGATCCGGGGCGGCGCTGCGCTGGCCCCGGCGTGGAGTTGTGGGAGCACCTTTTCCATGAAGCGGGCGTGGGGGCTCGGGCGGGGTTGCACGGTTCACGGGCCGTCTGGAGAAACGGAAAACGGAGGGTTCGTAATGATTGTGCGGTGCCCGAACATGAAATGCTTGCGCGAGAAAATGCGATCGGCCATTTGGGGGGCCATTGCCCGTGGTGGCCTGTCATCGCCCCAGTTTTGGTGCTTTGTCGGAATGGGCGATGGCCGGGCGGGCGGGTGTTTTGGGTTTCGGGATTTTGAAGCCCGGCGGGGTGGGCGGGCCCAGGGCGAGGTGAAACAGGGTTGCTCGGGGTGGTGGATTTTCTTCGAAGGGAGGCATTTTTTCGTCCGCGCCGCGGCCGATTCCGCACTGGAGGAGCGGGCCGCCCTTGCGGTAGAAGGCGTAGCCGCCGTGGTCGCCGGCGTATTGTTTTTGGGTGACTCGCAGGGTGCAGGTTTGCTGGAGGGCGACTCCCCAGCGGGAATCGATGAGGGTTTCGCCCTGGTCGATTTCGCGCACGCCGTGATTGGTCAGCAAGGCGACACGGGCGATGATCCCGGAGTGCTGCACCGCGCCGGCGGCGTCGAAGAAAATGACCGCATGCCCCGGCGTCGCCATGTACGAGGGAATCCACGAATACTCGTCTTGCAGCACGATGGGAACGGAAGGCCCCTCGACGGAATACGGGCCGTTGGCAACGTCAAAGCCTCCGAAGGTAAAGCCGTGGCACCAGTATTGGTCCCCCGCGTCGGGCTTCCATACTTCGATGGGATGCCCGTGGGCGGTCCTGACTTCGTAGACGCCGCCGGGCACGAAATCATCGGCCATCTCCGGGCGCAGGAATTTGGGGTTGCTGTAGTCGATCGATGCCGCCGGGCTCGCGGCGGGCGGGTCGCCGCATGCCGGCCCCTCATATCGCCCGGAGGCGGGTTCTCCGCAGACAGAGAGCCATCCTTGGAAAGCCGCGATGGCAATGGCCAACCGGGAGACCAATCGGAAAATGGACGAAGCTATATCGCGTGTTCCACGAAACCTTCCGCCGCCACGGCTGACATTGCCGTAGGTCGTCGTTTATCACCCCCGGTCGGCGCGCGGCTACTCCCATCCGGCGTACGCGAGGCCTTTCCCGAGCCCGGTTCATGGTCGGTTAACAAATGGGAAATAGGGCACGTTTTGTGGAAGCGAAAGCGGAGCGCCCCGGGAAGCGCCCCGCAAGCGGGGCGGCTAAACGGTAGAGCTCGGGCGGACTTTGGCAGCGCGAAATGCAGTAAACAAGTGCTCAGCCCGCACGGGCTTTGGCCGCGCGACAGTCGCTTGTCAGAATTTTGCCTAAATCTCAAAACAAGATCAACAGTGGCAGGGGGTTGTACGCCGCGAAATTGTCCGGCGCGAGGTCAAAACTGTCGCGCCTTGTCGCGCAATGTCGCGCGGATTGGGCCTCGCAACTTCAGGGCAGGATCGTTCCGATCACCGTTCTTTTTCTAGGACGGGTGTCGAAATCGATGAGGACGATTTGCTGGTATTCGCCGGTCAGAAGGCGGCCGTTTTCGAAGGGGATCATGAGGCTGGGGCCGACGAGGGCGGCGCGGATGTGGCTGTGGCCGTTGTCGTCGTTCCAGGTGGCCTCGTGCTCGTAGCGGCTGTCATCGGGTACGAGCTTCTGGAGGATGTTCGGGAGGTCGTGCTTTACGAGGCCGGTCTCGAATTCCAGCGTGGTCAGGGCGGCGGTGCTGCCGACCACGAACAGGGAGACGATCCCTGTCCCCTGCACATCGCGCACGTGGCGGGCGACCTCGCCCTGAAGATTGACGGCGTCGTTGTTTCCTTCGGTCTCGATCTGAATCGTAAAGCGCTGCATGAACCTCCGTGAGTACGTCCGCCTTTATCTGAGCATGGAAAGGGGGAGCAATCAAGGAGGTGGGAAGAAGGGTTCAGGAATGAGTAGGTAGGAGTTGGCATTCGGGGTTGCGCATCGCATGCCAATTTTCAGTTTGCAATTTGCATTTTGCAATTTGCAATCGCGCCGGTCCGAGCGGAACTGATTGCAAATTGCAAATTGCAAAGTGAAAATTGGGAATTCCAAGCCCGCCCTCCCGGGGCGTCCTCCCTTCTCCTGGATCCTGAACCCTGAACCCCGAACCCTGCTGCCTGTCGCTTTTTCCGGCGTTATTTGACCCTGCTTCAACCCGGTGCTATATTCCGGTGTGCGGTGTTGTGAGCGGCATTTTATCGCCTGTCATCGCTGAATTTACGGCAGATTGAGTTTGGGCAAGGGTAGGTGCCGGGTTTTCGGTTTGGGTTCTGTCGTGTCGAAAGTGGCCGCTGGGTTTGGCAAAGGTGGGCACGTCGTGGCATCGTCAAGCGGCGGCAGCGATTTGGGTGAGTTTAAGTCGCAGGTTTTGTCTTCCGTAGACATCGTTCAGTTGATCGGCCAGAGCGTTGCCCTCAAGCGCAACGGGGCGGCGTACATCGGGCTTTGCCCGTTCCACTCGGAGAAGAGCCCGTCATTTCGCGTCAACCCGGCGAAGCAGTTTTTTTACTGCTTCGGATGCAAAGCCACCGGCGACGCCATCACGTTTGTCATGAAGCGCGACCGCGTCGAATTCATCGACGCACTGCGGACTCTGGGCGAATCGGTCGGCTTGGAAATGCCCAAGCGGGGCGGGAACCAAAAGCCCGGCGAACGTCAGACGCTACTCGACATGCACTCGGCGGCGGGGGCATTTTTTCAAAGGCTCCTCGAACACCCGCAGCAGGGGTTGGCCGCCAGGGAATATCTTCAGAAGCGGCAGATCGACGCCGCGTCGATTACGCGGTTTCAGATCGGATATGCCGCCAATGCATGGGTTACGCTGCTCACCGGGCCGG
>JAQGHP010000143.1 GCA_028288775.1 Phycisphaerales bacterium
CGGCCAGCGCCTCGGGGCCGACGTGGCCGATGCACGCGCCGGTCGAGACTCCGGAAAACCGCGCATCCGTGATCACCGCCACGTGCTTGCCGAAGGGCAGATGCTTGAGCGCGCTGGTGACCTGATAAATCTCCTCCATCCCCGCCCCCAGCGGCCCGCGGCAGATCAGCACGATCACGTCGCCCGCCTGAATCTTGCCGGCCTTGATTGCGGCGACCGCCGCCCGCTCAGTCGTGAAAACCCGGGCCGGGCCGGTCTTGCGGTAGACGCCGTCGGCGTCCACTACGCTGCCGTCGATGGCCGTGCTCTTGATGACCGAGCCTTGCGGCGCGAGGTTGCCCGCGGGGAAAGTAACGGTGCTGGTAAGCCCGCGCTCGCGGGCGCGATCCGGGGACATGATCACGTCGTCGGGCTCGACGCCGTCCTGCTGCCGAAGGATGTCGCGAAACCGCCGTCGGCGGTCGCTCGCCTGCCACCAGTCGAGCGTCGCGCCCAGCGTCCCGCCTGTCGCGGTCAAGACCGATTCATCGAGCAAACCCAACCCGCGCAGGTGCAGCATCACCTCCGGCACGCCGCCGGCCAGAAACACGCGAACGGTCGTATGCCCCACGGGACCGTTGGGCAAAGCGTCCACGAGGCGGGGAACTTTCCGGTTGACGTCGATCCAATCCGCAACCGTCGGCCGGGGGAATCCCGCGGCGTGCGCGATCGCGGGGATGTGCAGCAGCAAGTTCGTCGATCCCCCAAAGGCTGCATGCACGACCATCGCATTTTTTATTGCCGCGGGCGTGAGGACCTGGCCGGTTGTGATTCCCTTCTTCTCCAGCTCCGCCAGCGCCCGGGCCGACCGCACGGCCATGTCGAGCCACACGCCCTGCCCTGACGGCGCCAGCGCCGAGTGCGGCAGCGAGAGCCCCAGCGCCTCACCGACAACCTGCGAGGTTGCCGCGGTGCCCAGGAACTGGCACCCTCCTCCGGCCGACCCACACGCCCGGCAGCCCAGCTCCGCCGCCTCGTCCAGCGAGATCGCGCCGTGCGCGTAGCGCACGCCGATGGTCTGCACTTTCCCAGCGTCCTCCCCCTCGGTGGGCGGCAGCGTCACCCCGCCCGGCACCAGCACGCAAGGCAAATCCTTCGCGCCGGCCAGGGCCATCATCATGGCGGGAAGTCCCTTGTCACACGTCGCGATCCCCATCACCCCACTGCGCCGGGGGAGCGAGCGGATGAGGCGGCGAAGGACGATCGCCGCGTCGTTGCGAAACGGCAGGCTGTCCATCATTCCCCGCGTCCCCTGAGTGCGCCCGTCGCAAGGATCGGTGACAAATCCCGCGAACGGCAGAAACCCCAGCGACTTAAACTCCCGCGCCGCCGCCGCCATGAGCAGCCCGACTTCCCAGTGCCCCGTATGATACCCCAGCGCGATCGGCGTCCCGTCATCCGCCCGAAGTCCGCCGGAAGTGCTGAGTATCAAAAATTCCTTCCGTCCAAGCTGCGCGGGGTTCCAGCCCATGCCGGCGTTTTGGGTCATGCCGAAAAGGTCGCCGCTGGCCCAGTTGCGGAGCATGTCTTCGGTGACCGGAAGCTTTCCTTCAGGGCCGGGGCCGTGCGTGCGGATGGAGTAGATGGATTCGTCGGCGGAGTCGAGGAGGCCTTGTGTGTCGAAAGCGGTTTGAGGCATGCGACAGATTGTAAGGCACGGGCGCGGTCATCGGCAGCATTCGTGCCGTACTTTTCCCTTTCGCGTGCTAGGCGGAACGACGATAGAATCAAAGTAATGTTCACTCGCGAGTTCATTCAAAGGAAGCGCGGCGCGATTCTGGAGATCGCTCGCCGATACGGCGTTTGACGTCCGCATCTTCGGATCGGTGGCCCGCGGCGACGCCACTGAATCCTCCGATCTCGATCTCCTCGTCCGCTTTGAGCCGGGCCGTTCCCTCTTCGACCACGGGGGGCTATTGATGGATTTGCGCGACTTGCTGGGTGTCGATGTTGACGTCGTTTCCGAGGGGGCCCTCCAGGGCCGATTCGGGCAGAACGTTCGGAACGAAGCGGTGCTGCTGTGAGGTCGGACACGCTGCTCCTTCGCGACATCGTCGACGCCATCGAAACGATTCGCCAGTACCTCCCCTCCGACCAGGCCGCATTTGACGGCGACCCGCCCATGCAATCTCACATCCTGCGGCATGTCATGATTGTCGGAGAGGCCTCATGGCGTTTGTCACAAGCGCTAAAAGCTCGGAACCCTCAAATACCGTGAAAGCAGATTGCCGGAATGCAGCACATTCTTTTTCATGATTACTTCCGTGTGGATTGGGGGGTGGTGTTTACGACAGCCACGAATGACATTCCGGCACTCAAGCCACAGATTGAGGCGATCCTTGCCGCGCTGCCGCCCGCAGTTCCGTGATTTTATCAACGCACTACCGCACGCATCGGCAACGCGCTTGCCGCCGGCCGCAGTGCGCCGAATCTTCGGCGGACCGCGCGGATCGCCCGTCGAAATCCGTAAGTGACGAGCAACGCGAATACGCCGATCGTCGCCCACGAGATAAGCACGCCGATCGAGTGGATGATCGTGATGACCAGATAAATCGCGGTCGCGGCCAGGACGGTTGCGACGAAGAAACCGGCCAGCGTCCGGAGGTCGATCGCGATGGAGGTGGGAAGACGCGCCGGAGCGGGGTCGCGGGCGTCTACAAGTATGGCGCCGGGCCGCGATGCGCGGCTGCTCTCGTTTCGCAGTAGCAGGCGATTGCTGTCGCGAATCGGCAGCGCGGTGACATGCGTCACCCCGGCGGATTCATCCGCCAGCGTGCGATGGCAGGGGGCGCAGACGACGTGCCCGTTCCATTTCCGCGGCGATTCCAGCTTGCCCAGCGCCTGGGCGCAGTTGGCGCACTCGGGTGATGGGGAATGGAGCCTTGTAAAAGCGGTCGCGGTCTGCGTCGGCGCGGCGAGCAGGTGCTCGGCGAGCGGGTGGGTGATTCCGCCGCACTCGGGGCAGCGGGCGAGGCGGCCCATGTGCCGGCCGTGGACGGCGATTCTCCCTTTGCAATGGATACAGCGGAACCGGACCATCCTCCGCCTCCTTCAATTTGAGCGGCAGGCCTGAAATGTTGTGCGAGGCCCGCAAAACGATGGCGAGTAACGAGCACGCACAATACCAGAATGAACCGGGCCGATCCAAAGTAATCCCGCCGACGCAAGCGGCGAGAGTGGGCGCGCAGGGCGCCAATCCACTCGAAATTGCGGATCGTCCGAGGCAATTTGCATCGGAGGCTTTTGACCCTTCGAGCGCGGCGCATCGACATCCACATAAAATTGCTGAGTGAATATTTTTGCTCTTGACGTAGAGCCCGCTTTTGGTGAAGATCGCGCTCGTTATCGGAACGGCATTTCGGCTATCTCAACAGCGGTAAAAACTAGGTCAAAATTGCGGACAAGCACGGTCCGCCGAATCGCGCAGGAGGGCACTGGAGGGTGCATCGGTCCGCGGGCTTGCGCCCCGGGCCGGCGGAGGCGGAGCGGAGACGATGCCGAGGTGGAGAGAGTGCCGGAGGGACCCTTGGACGTTCCCCCGGTAGGAAATGCTGGAGGATCGGAGTTAGTGCTCGAGGCGACCGCACCCGCGGCCGCCTCGTTTTATTGGAAGAGGGAATCAAACGTGAAACGTGAAGCGTGAAGACGTGAAACGTGAAAACGTAAATGGAAACGGGCACAGCGGGGACGGTCGAACATTGCCTTACGTTTTACGTCTTTAAGTTTTTCCTCCTCACGTTTCACGTCTTCACGTTTCACGCCCCACGTTTCATACCCCACGCCCCACGTTCCACTATTCCAATCACACGCAGTGCCCTTGCCATGCGCCATCCAAATCCCTATACTGCCGCGCTTCTCGACGGACAGGGCCGGGCCATTGTTTGCGCCGGGCGGAAGAGTAAGGAAACGTATGCCGACGATTAATCAGTTGATCAAGAAGCCGCGGCGGGCGCTGCCCCGCATCAATAAAGTCAAAGACCTCGAAGCCTGCCCGCAGAAACGCGGCGTTTGCCTTCAGGTCAAGACGATGACCCCTAAGAAGCCCAACTCGGCCCTGCGCAAGATCGCTCGCGTACGCCTGAGCAACGGCAAGGAAGTCACCGCCTACATCCCCGGTGAAGAGCACAACCTCCAGGAACACAGCATCGTGCTGGTCCGCGGCGGCCGCGTGCGCGATCTGCCGGGCGTGCGGTATCACATCGTCCGCGGAACCCTCGACGCCCTGGGCGTCGAAGGCCGCAAGCGCAGCCGAAGCAAGTACGGCACCAAGGGCGGGAAGTAATCCCGTTCAGGCCGCTCTGTCCCGTTTAGCCGCCTCGCTTGCGAGGCGCGTTTCGCGAAGCGAAAAATAACGCCTCGCAAGCGAGGCAGCTGAACGAAGTACATCGCGGTCGAAGGACGAATCAAAATTCAATAACCATCCGGAGTATTCCCGACGGCCCGGGCGTGTCGCCTGGCAACCTTCGGGGAGAACCAGTTTACACGCCGGCCCATTGGCCCGGCGGATAACGGAAAACAGAGATCGAATCCCATGGCTTACAAAAAATTCACCGCCAGCGAAGACATGCTCAAGCCTGACGCCCGCTTCAACAGCAAGGTCGTCAGCAAGTTCATCAACTGCCTGATGTGGGACGGCAAGAAGTCCGTCGCCCAGAAGGTTTTTTACGGCGCAATGGACCAGATCGCCAAGAAGATGAAGGAAGTTCCGCCGCTGGAGGTCTTTGAGACCGCCATCAACAACGTCAAGCCGTTCGTGGAAGTGCGCAGCCGACGTGTCGGCGGTGCCAACTATCAGGTCCCGATGCAGGTAAACAAGCGTCGGCAGACGAGCCTGGCGTTCCGCTGGCTGCTCGCCGCCAGCCGCGACGCCGGCGGCCGGCCCATGGCCGATCGCCTGGCGGACGAGTTCATGGCCGCCTTCCGCAAGGAAGGCAAGGCGATGAACACCCGCGAGCAGACCCACCGCATGGCCGACGCGAACAAGGCTTTCGCCCACTTCGCCTGGTAATGCCCGAACGGCGCAGCTTACAACTGACTTTTCCCGATGGCCGGCGCGGTGCGCCGGCCATCGGCATTTGTTGGTCGGACGGAAGAGTTCATCACGGAGAACGGCGAAACGAAGAACGGCCAAGGCACCAAGGGGAACGCGGAAAATCGAACGCAGAGACGCCGAGGCGCAGAGGCAAACACAGAGGAAATCAATAGTGGAATGAAGGCTGGTTTCGAAATCCTGAGCCGGGTGCCACGGGTCGGCGTACTCGCAGACCTGTACTCCTTCGGCAACCACGAGGCGCAGGTCTCGACTACCGCGACCTGTGGCGCCCGTCCTTCCCGACTGACCCACAACCTATTCCCCTCTGCATTTTCCTCTGCGTCTTTGCGTCTCTGCGTTCAATTCTCCTCGTTTTTTTTGGCGTCTTGGCGACTTGGCGGTTC
>JAQGHP010000154.1 GCA_028288775.1 Phycisphaerales bacterium
TGGGCGTTTGTTTGAAAACCTCCACGTCCCATTGCAGTTTCCCGTTCGTGCGGTCGAAGCAGAGCACGTGGCATGAAATGCCGTCTTCGCTCGTGGAGGTGAGAAAGATGCGATCCCCCCACACGATTGGCGAAGACCATCCGGTTCCCGGGACGTCAGTCTTCCACACCACATTTTCGGTATCGCTCCAATGCAGCGGCAGGCCTTTTTCAGGCGACTCCCCCTGCCCCGATGGCCCGCGGAACTGCGGCCAATTGTCCGCGCGTGCCACGACGGACGACACCACAACACCGAACGCAAGCGAAAGACCGGCGGCGAAAAGACGCATAAAATTCCTCCGAACGCGGCACCATACTGCGAGCCCCACTTCACCCTCGCCCCCCGCCGTCCAATAGCCTACACTGCGGGGGATGTTTACGGGAATCATCGAGAGAACGGCGCGGGTGATGGGCGTGGTGAACGGGCCGAAGTTTCGGCGGATTACGCTTGCCGTCGATTGGCCCGACGTTCGCAACGGGGAGAGCGTCGCCGTCAACGGCGTCTGCCTTACCGTCGCCGAGATGGCTCCGGGCGAACTGGGGTTTGACGTCATCGCCGAGACGCTCGGAAAGACGAACCTCGGGCTGATCCTCCAGGATGACGACGTCCACGTCGAGCGCTCGCTGCGCATCGGCGACCGCATCGACGGCCATTTCGTCCAGGGACACGTGGACGGCACCGCCCTGCTGCTCGAACAAATCGAGCGTGAAAATGAATGGCGGCTGCGCCTTGAATCGCCCGCGCAACTAGCCAAGTATCTCACGCCCAAAGGCTCAGTGACGCTCGATGGCGTAAGCCTGACGATCGCCGCCGTGAATGGCACGGAATTTGAAGTGGCGCTCATCCCAACGACGTTGCGGCTCACGCTGTTCGACCGCCGACCGGTCGGATGGCCGTTCAATCTCGAGGCGGATGTTCTGTCTAAAACGGTGATTTCGTGGCTTGAACGAACCTACGGATCGGCCGAAGATGGAGAAGGCAGTAGGCAGTAGGCAGTAGGCAGAGTGCAAAATGCAAAATGCAAAAGTCAAAATGAAAGGCGGCAGCACGGTGACACTCCCTTTGCCTCCGACCGCTCCGCATTTTGACTTTTGCATTTTGCACTTTGCACTTTGCATTCAATCTCCCCCCGTCTTCTCTGCCTACTGCCTACTGCCTTCTGCCTACTAACAATCGATATGGACTACCGTCCCACCATCGCGATCACCATGGGCGACCCCGCCGGCATCGGGCCGGAGGTGATCGTCAAGGCGTTGGCCGATCCCGTCCTCCGCCACAAGGCGCGGTACATCATCTACGGGATGAACGAGCTGCTCGCTTACGCGGCGGACTTGGCCGAGTTCGATGTCTTCTGGTGGCGCGACCAATACAACGGCCGCCTTCGCGGCTACCCCCACGACGTCGTTGTCGTCGATTACGACCAATACTCCATGCTCGGCTCCGCCGTCCGCAGCCCCAGCAAAATGGGCGGCGAAGCGTCCATGCGCTTCTGCAGCGACGCCATCGAAGCCGCGCAGAAGAAGCTCGTTGACGCCGTCGTCACCGCCCCCATCGCCAAGGAGAGTTGGAAGCTCGCCGGATACAACTACCCCGGCCACACTGAGTTCTTCGCGCAGCGCACCGGCGCACGCCGGTATGCGATGATGTTTGCCGGCGGACCGCTGAAGGTCGTCCTCGCCACTGTCCACATTCCCCTCATGGGCCTATGGGGCCGGCTGAACATCGGCGCGGTTTTTCATCCGATCGAGTTGATCCATCAGGCGATGGTCGATTGGTTCGACACCCCCAAGCCGCGGATCGCCGTCTGCGGCCTCAACCCCCACGCCAGCGAAAACGGCCAGTTCGGCGACGAGGAAGAACGCATCATCTCCCCCGCCATCTTCATGGCCCGCGAGCAAGGTATCGACGCCACCGGCCCGTATCCGCCGGACACGGTTTTCCTGGCCGCGAGGGACGGCAAGTACGACGCCGTCGTCGCGATGTACCACGACCAGGGCCTCATCCCCGTAAAGCTTCTGGCCTTCGATCAAGCGGTCAACGTGACGCTCGGCCTCCCCATCATCCGCACCAGCCCCGACCACGGCACCGCCTTCGACATCGTCGGCCGCAACCGCGCCAACCCCGGCTCCATGCGAGCGGCAATCGAGCTGGCGATCGACTTGTCCGTCCGTCGGCACAACCGCCAGCAATCGCGGACGACGGGGCAGGTGAGCAAGCCGCAGGAATAAGACCCACCACGTTCGGACAAGAGGGGAAGATGGTTCAACCGTTGCGCAGTTTGACGGCGGTGATACTCGGCCGATGGTTCACCATTCTCTCGACCCTTTCGCTGATCATTTGTATCGCGATCTTCGTGCTGCCGCACTTCAACCTCTATTATTCCAAATTCACGTCCGACGAACTTCGCGCGGACGGCCATCACTTCCAGTTTCTGGAAGTGTGGGGCGATAAATTTCACTCGACTACCTATGGCCCATTGAGTCCCGTGCCGCTATCGGCCGCGGAACAATCGCAGGTGAACCAGTGGATTGCCGATCTTCGCAATGACGACATCGAGTGGTACAGCGGCGTCTATCCTGTGGCACGTCGAATTCCGCCGGAGCGATTGCGGCTGTATGTGAAGTCTTGCTTCCCGCAGTTGCTCGACGCACTCGCGGACAAAAACAAATTCGCCGTCGCACACATGCTCCTTGGTTGCTCGGGCGCTGAATATCCGCTCGGCATGGCGGATGACATTCCATTTTATATTCCCGCCCCGCCTCACACGTACGAAGGACTCAATTTCAAACTTCGCCCGGACGGCACGGCTGACTACGATCCGCGTCAGATCCCGGCACTCCAGCGATTCTGGTCAACTCGAATGGTCAGGCCCATGCGCGAGCGACGGTTCACCCTGCAATGCTATCCGTTCGCAATCCTGCCCTCTTTTTGGGTACTTGCCGGCCTCGTGCGTCTGCGGGAACGACACAAGCACCGTCTGAAGGGACTTTGCCCCATCTGCGGCTACGACCTCCGCGCCACCCCCGACCGATGCCCGGAGTGCGGGACGGAAACGAAAATCCCCGCCGGGGTTTCCAGCGGGTATAAGCGGACTGTTTAGCCGTGTAGGGTGGGTGTACTCGCCCACCATTTCATGTCGCGCGTGACGGCTGAGTGGAGGACGGTGGGCGAGTACACCCACCCTACATATTCCACTCATCCTTGCTCGGCGTCTCTGCGTTCAATTTTCGCAGTGAATACAAAGTACAACTCACTCGCGACTATTCTTCAAAATCCTCCTTCCGCCCCCCGCTTTCTCACGTCCCTTACGTGCCGACCGCGCCTTCCGCTCCGCCGCCTCTTCAATTACCTCTCGCAGCATCGCCCCCGCCTCTCCTCCTTCCGCGGGTCGGTGCGACTTCCAAATCTCCGGCTCATCCGCCCCGAGGATGTCGGCGAAGTCGCCGAAGCTCTTGACGCTGTCGGGGGCGGCGGTTGTCACATCAATCTCGCCCGCCCAGTCGTCGCGGTGTTTGATGAGCAGCCAACTGCGGCCGTCGCCGTTTCGGCCGCCGACTCCGCCGCGGGTTCGTACGAGGACCCAGGAACCTTTGAGCTTGACGCCGTCGAGGCGGAATTTTAGTTCCCCCTTTTCCAGCGCGGCATCGACGTCGGGAGATTCGGGCTCCCATGTGCCCGTGTCCCACAGCATGACAATCCCGGCACCGTAGCCTTGAGGGATGACGCCTTCGAAGTCGCCGTAGTCGAGGGGGTGGTCTTCGACGTGCATCGCCAGGCGCTTGTCGCGGGGGTTGAGCGATGGGCCTTTGGGCACGGCCCAGGAGAGCAGGACGCCGCGGTGTTCGAGGCGGAAATCGTAATGGAGGTGGCTGGCGAGATGCTTCTGCACGCAGAAGCGCGGGGCTTTGCGGCGCGCGACTTTCTTAACCTTCGCCGAGCCTGTCGGCTCGGGAGAAGTTTTGAAATCCCGCTTGGAACGGTACTTCTGGAGCCCCGTAACTGGTTTCGTGGGATGTGCCATGGCAAGCCTCCTTCGCAAAGCACGGTCCGCCATTTTGACTTTTGCACTTTGCCGTTTGGACTTTGAATTCAATTCGCAATTCGAGAACCGAATTCAATGCAAAGTGCAAAATGCAAAGTCAAAATGCCGCGCCGAAGTCCAGCCGCTTCCGTCCTGAACCCTGAACCCCAAACCCTGAACCCCTTTCCCTCCCCCATCCGGCGGTTGACAGCCACGCCATTCCTCAAGTACTTTCCGCCCTCTTCGCCCCCGTTCGTGTGACCGACAGGGGCGTCACTTACAGTAGAATCGTATGCAAACCAAACCGGTTGTCAGTCGAGCCAAGGCGTACCTTAAGGTCCGTCAAAAGAGCGTCCGCGACGCCATGAAACAGCTCAAGCTCGATGGGCTGCTCCTTACCCACGCGCCCGACCTCGCGTACCTCACCAATTTCACCGGCGAAGATTCCGTCGGCCTCATTACCGACAAAGAATTCCATCTCATCACCGACTTCCGCTACCAGGAACAGGCCGAATCTGAGGCGGGTTGGCTCAAAATCGCCATCCGCGACGGCAAAATGGCCGAAACGCTCGCCAAAGTCCTCGCCGAGACCAACGCCTCCCGCGTCGGCTTCGAAGCCAATTTCACCACCTTTGGCCAGATCGACGCCGTCGATCGTGCCATCAAGGAACGCAAGGAAAAAGGCACCAACGGCAATGCCCAACCCGTCGAGCTGATTCCCCTCGAAGACGTGATGTTCAACATCCGTAAGGTAAAGGACGACAACGAAATTGACCTCGTCCGCAAATCCGTCGAGATCGCGGAGCAGGCTTTTGATGCGATTCGCTCAGAAATTAAGGTCGGTCAGACCGAAAATTACCTTGCCGGGCAGTTGATCGCCGAGCTGCGCTCGCGGGGCGCGTCCGCCACGAGCTTCCCTGTCATTTTCGCGGCGGGAGCCAACAGCTCTCTCCCCCACTACCGGCCCGGCGACCGCGAGGTGCAGGTGCTACGCGACCAGCCGCTGCTCATCGACTGGGGCGCGGTTTACCGCGGCTACTGCAGCGACCTGACCCGCACGATGATGGTCGGCCGCGTCAGCGCGAAGATCAAGCAGATTCACAAGGTCGTGCTCGAGGCCCAGGACGCGGCCATTCGCTTCCTCCGCCCGGGCGTTACAACCATGCAGGCCGACCGGGTCGCGCGCGACGTCATCGAACGCGCGGGCTTCGGCAAGGAATTCGGCCACGGGCTCGGGCACGGCATCGGCCGCGAAATTCACGAGCTGCCCCGCATGAGCAAGACGGGCGGCGAAGAAGAGCTGCGGCCGGGCATGATCATCACCGTCGAGCCGGGGATCTACCTCCCGGGCGAAGGCGGCGTGCGAATCGAGGACGACGTGCTCATCACCCACTCCGGCTGCGAAGTCCTCTCCAGCCTCGATCGGACCTTTGAGGGTTGCCATCTTGAGTGACAAACGTAAACCGCAAAAACCAAAAACACGCCCCTCCGCGGGCCCCAACAGCCCCATGGACCTGGGCCTGCTCGAACAGATCATCGCCCTGATGAACTCCGGCGGGCTCTCGACCGTCGAGCTGATCGAAGGCGACCGAAGCATCACCCTCAAACGCGGCCAGGATTCCGCCGGCATCGCCGCGGCCCCAATGCTTGCCTACGCGCCGCCGGCGTCGGCCAACAGTTCCGCCGCCCCGTCGGCCAAGTCCCCCGCCGCCGCGGACGACACCGGCAACCTCACGCAAATCAAGAGCCCCATGGTCGGCACCTTCTATGCCGCCCCCGCCAAAGGCGCCAAGCCGTACATCACCGTCGGCGCACGGGTCGACGAAGACACGGACGTCTGCATCATCGAGGCCATGAAAACCTTCAACGTGCATAAGGCCGAAACGAGAGGCACCATCGTAAAAATCCTCGTCCAGGACGCCCAACCCGTCGAATTCAACCAGCCGCTGTTTTTGGTAAAGCCGGATTGAGGAATTGTCAGTTGTCCGTGGTCAGTTGTCCGTTGCAATAAGCTTGCATCGCGACCTGCACCTCCCCGCATGGCAAGAAGGCCAATGACAACGAACAACTGACCACTGACCACTGACAATCAACAATGTTTTCCAAGATCCTCATAGCCAACCGCGGGGAAATCGCACTGCGGATTATCCGCGCCTGTCGGGAGATGGGCATTCAGACGGTCGTGGTCTTTTCCACCGCCGACCGCGACGCGGCGTACCTCAAGTTCGCCGACCAGGCCATCTGCATCGGCGAAGGCCCCGCCCTCGAAAGCTATCTCAAGATCGACCGCATCATCGCCGCCGCCGAAGTCGCGGACGTGCAGGCCATTCATCCCGGCTACGGGTTTCTGTCGGAGAAAGCGCACTTCGCGGAAGTCTGCCGGGAGTGCAACATCCAGTTCATCGGCCCGCCGGCCTCGGCCATGGCCGCCGTCGGCGACAAGGTCGCCTGCAAAAAGCTGGCGCGAAAGGCCAAAGTCCCCACCGTCCCCGGCTCCGACGGCGCAGTGGATGATGAGAAGGAAGCGCTGAAAGTCTGCGAACAGATCGGCTATCCGGTCATCATCAAGGCCGCCGCGGGCGGCGGCGGCAAGGGCATGCGCGTCGCCCACAACGACATCTCCCTCCGCGCCGGCATCCGCCA
>JAQGHP010000157.1 GCA_028288775.1 Phycisphaerales bacterium
GGCGCTCCGGGTCAGGCAGGCTCATGGGAAATCCCTCCCAAAATGAGTTTCAGCAGCGGGAGCGCCCTTTCGGCGCGTGCCGTATCGATGTCGGATCGTTCCTTCGCGCCGCTTGCGTTCATCGATCTTCCCTGCGCCAACAATTGCCCGATCTGCCGCCGTTCGCCGGCGGGGAAGGTTGTGAACGTGCGGCGCAGAAGCGGCAGGAGTTCCTGGAAAATCGCCGCGTCGATTTGATCGACCCATTCGTCAATCAGGCCCAGCAGCTTCTCGTCGTGGATCAGCAGCAGCCCGCTTCCGCTGAGGAAGCCTTCGAGCCAGCGTGCGCCCTGCGCGGGATCGTTGCCGCGCGAAAGCGTGAGGCTCAGTCGCCTTGCGATGTCGGCAGGTTCGATCTTCCCGGCGTCGAGAAGTAATCGCGCACCGCGGCCGCGGACCAGGCCGTGGACGCTTTCGCAGTCCAGGATTCGGCGCAGGCAATCGAGCCATTCGGCCAGGTGCTCGGCGTTTTCCAGTAGTTCGATCGCGGCGTGCGTTTCGCGGACGCGCTGCTCCATCTCTGCCGCGGCTTCGTCGCTGAGGCTCCCCACCGCGCCGCCCAGGCCGGCGGTGATGCGCGGGATGATGCCGTCCACGATTTCCCGCACGAGCGTGAGATCGGTCTGCCGGACGTTGCCGTACCGAAGGAGGTTGGCGAGTTGCGGCAACGTCTCCATGAGCAGCGTGACGTCCGCCGCGACCGCGGCGGCGTTTTCGACGTGCCGAATCAGATCGGCCGCCGCGTCGCCCAACTCGGCGAGCATCGCATCCTGCAAGTAACCCGCCAGCACGCGCAAATCGGTCGAGGCCGCCGCGAGCTGCCGCAGCTTCCCCGCGGCGGCCTGCTCGATCGTCGTGCCCAGCACGCCCGCCTCAATCAGCCGAATCGCGAAGCCCGGCTCCCACCGCAATTTCCAAGCCTCGCGGAAAGTCCCCTTCCCGCCCGCGTGCGCGTGCGGCGTGCCCCAATCAATGGCGAGCAGGCGAAGCCGGTGCAAGAGGTGGCTGCGTTCGCGGTCGTTCTCATTCCGCAGATCCAGTTCCAGCTCGCGCTCCATCGCCTCGGGCTTGAGCCGCAGTCGCTTTTGCAGGCGCTGAAGGTCCTGCTGAAGCGGGACCATGGGAACGTCGTCGGGCAGTTCGCCCAGGCGGTCGCCGACGAGCAGCTCGCGTGCGATCACCCGCATGGGCAGATCGCTGTCGAAGCAGAAGACCGATCGGGTCGCGTCCGCGATGTCGGACAAATCCGCCAGCGGCCGGCCGCGGAGCGTGGCGAGCGTGCCGCTCAGGCGGACGGCTTCGATGACATGGGCGCTGGAGCAATCGATATCGTGCGAGCGCAGCAGGCCTGCCGCGCGGGTCATCCACGCCTCGATAACGTCGTGGTCGCGCAGCCAGAGGTGCTCGTACCAGCCGGGCGAATGAATGCCCGCGCCGTACCCGCTGGCGAATGTCAGGCGGTCGTGCGTCCACGGGACCCAAGTGGCCGCGGTCTTTACTTTCGGGAGCCCGGCGAGGGTTTGCTCATCCTGCTTTTTGGCGTTCGCCTCCACGTCCAGCGCCGGCACATGCCAGGCGCCGCACACCACCGCGATCCGCTCGAACCCCTCCTTCTTCGCCTCGCGGATCGTGCGGCGCATCCAGGCTTCGCGCAGCGGCTCGTCTTCGTCGCGGGGGGTGGCGCGCCCCACGCGCAGCTCGGCCATGGCGTCTTTAATGGCGTCGAAAATCCCGAGGCTGCCGTCGCGATTGTGCTCGATGACGTGTTCCCACCAACGCTCGCCGTCGTCGAACCCGGCGGCTTTCGCGAGCTGGCTGACGGGGTCGTCTTCGATCGGCACGGGGGGGAGCGCCTGCGGCTCTTCATCAGAAATGGCCGACGGCTCGCCCTCCTTCTCCGCCGACACCGTGGCAGCCAGCTTCTCTTTCAAGACCTTCAGCCGCTCAGTCTGAACCGCAATCCGATGCCACTGCGGCAAATCCATAAAGCGCACGGGCACGCCCGCCGCCAGCGCCCACTTCATCGCCTGCCATTCGGGCGAGAACTCGGCGAACGGGTAATACACCGCGTCCGTCGGCGAATCGACCGCATGCACGAGCAGCGCCACCGGCGGACGCATCTCCGCCCGCCCGGCGTAGAGAATCATGTCGTCGCCATCAGGCGGGCCTTCGATCAACACGCATTGCGGCTTCAATTGCTCCAGCGCGCGCAGCATCGACCGTGCCGACCCGGGGCCGTGATGCCGAATGCCGAGGATGGTGATTTGCGTGGGCATGATCCTCAATGACTGTGCATGATTCACAATTTGTGATGCAGGCTTTGGGCCTGCATTCGCAGCCTGAAAGGCTGCACCACAATCGCGCAGGCGATCGCACGTCGCCCCGCGAGGCCTCTATCCCCTCTCCCGGTACGCCGGGGGAGGGTTAGGGAGGGGGCTGGGGTGCGCGAGGGGCGATGCGTTGTACAAGCTGCGCCGGCAGCGCGCCGAACCCCCTCCCCTGCCCTCCCCCGGCGTACCGGGAGAGGGAGAAATGCCAACATGCGATCGCCCTTCACAAGTGCGTGTTCTTGCGTGCGCATTTAGATGGTTTCCCTGCACGCCCGATACAAATCCTTCCACCCGTCGCGTTCTTTCAGCACCGTTTCCATGTACTCCTGCCAGACGACGCGGTCCTGCACCGGGTCCTTGATCACCGCGCCGACGATTCCCGACGCTAGGTCGCTCGCCTTCACCGATCCGTCGCCGAAGTGGGCGGCCAGGGCCATGCCGCTGTTGACGACGCTGATGGCTTCTGCCGTGCTCATGGTTCCCGTCGATTGTTTGAGCTTGCTCTTGCCGTCCTCGGTTTGCCCGTTGCGCAGTTCGCGGAAGATGGTGACCACGCGGCGGATTTGATCGATGCCGGGCACGTCGCCCGGAATCTCCAGCGCCTTGCCGAGCGCGGCGACGCGCTGGCGGACGATGGAGATTTCTTCATCGGCATTGTCGGGCACGGGGAGGATGACGGTGTTGAATCGCCGTTTGAGGGCGCTGCTGAGCTCGTTCACGCCCTTGTCGCGATTGTTGGCGGTGGCGATGACGTTGAACCCCTTTGTCGCCTGTACTTCCTCGCCGAGTTCGGGGATGGGGAGTGATTTTTCCGAGAGGATGGTGATGAGCGAATCCTGCACGTCCGCTGGCATGCGCGTGAGTTCTTCGATGCGGGCCATGGTGCCGGTCGCCATCGCCTTGAGCACGGGGCTGGGGACCAGGGCCTCGCGCGAAGGGCCCTTTGCCAGCAGCAGCGCGTAGTTCCAGCCGTAGCGGATTTGTTCTTCAGAGGTGCCGGCGGTGCCTTGCACGACTTGCGTGCTGTCGCCGCTGATGCCCGCGGCCAGGTGCTCCGAGAGCCACGACTTGGCCGTGCCGGGCACGCCTAGCAGCAGCAGGGCGCGATCGGTGGCGAGCGTGGCGATGGCGATCTCCACGAGGCGGCGCTTGCCGATGTATTTGGGCGTGATCTCTGTGTCGCCCGCCTTGCCGCCCAGGACGTACGTCGCCACAGCCCACGGCGAGAGCTTCCACTTCGGCGGGCGGGGCCGGTCGTCGATCTCCGTGAGCGCGGCAAGCTCGCTCTTGAACTGGTCCTCGGCATGTCGCCGCAGGACGACTTCCGTAACG
>JAQGHP010000174.1 GCA_028288775.1 Phycisphaerales bacterium
CAAGGACGAGTTCCTCGCCACGCTCTCCCACGAGCTGCGCACGCCGCTCAACGCCATTCTCGGCTGGACGCAACTGCTCCGCATGGAAAAGCTCGACCAGGAAGTCGGCCACGGCCTGGAGATCATCGAGCGCAACGCCCGCGCCCAGACCAAGCTCATCGAAGACCTGCTCGATGTGTCGCGCATCACCAGCGGCAAGCTGCGGCTCGACGCAAAGCCCGTGGCCCTGGGCCAGCTCATCGAGGCCGCCGCGGACGGCGTGCGGCCCACGGCGCAGGCCAAGGGCGTCATCCTCGACGCCACGCTCACGCCGACTGCGGACGTCGTCAGCGGCGACGCCGACCGCCTCCAACAGGTCATCTGGAACCTGCTCACCAACGCCGTGAAATTCACTGAGGGCGGCGGGCGCGTCGAGGTCACCCTCCGCCGCAGCGAAACGGGCGTGCGCGTCGCCGTCACCGACACCGGCCGCGGCATCCTCCCCGAATTCCTCCCCCACGTCTTCGACCGCTTCCGCCAGGCCGACAGCAGCAGCACCCGCTCGCACGGCGGCCTTGGCATCGGCCTGACCATCGTGCGGCACCTCGTAGAGCTGCACGGCGGCAGCGTCCGCGCCGAAAGCGCCGGCGCGGGCTGCGGCGCGACGTTCACCGTCGATCTCCCGCTCGCCGCCGAGCAGCCCGCCGCCGCGCCCGCCGGGCAGGGCGCGAAGAACGGCGCGGCCCATCCCGCCTCCCCCAGCGGCGTGCGCCTCGCGGACCTGACCGGCCTCCGCGTCCTCGTCGTCGACGACGAACCGGATGCGCGCGAGGTCGTGTCCGCGGCCCTTACGCACGCCGGCGCGCAAGCCAGCGCCGCCGGCTCTGCGCAGGAGGCGCTCGATCTTGTCGGCCGTTTCCGACCTCACGTGATCGTCAGCGATATCGCCATGCCCGTTCAGGACGGCTACGACCTGATCCGCGCCCTCCGCGCCCTTCCCGCCGACCAGGGCGGCGGCCTCCCCGCGATCGCGCTCACCGCCTACGTCCGCGAAGAAGACCGCCTCCGCACCCTCGCCGCCGGCTTCCAGGCCCACCTGCCCAAGCCCATCGACCCCGCCACTCTGGGCACGACCGTCGCCCAAATCGCCGCCACCTCCCGCGCCCGCGGCACGGTTTCAACCACGTCTCCCTGAGACACCTAAATTCATAAGCCCGCGGTCGCTACCACGCAGCCGAGCAAAATGCCGCAACATATAGGGTGGCTGTACCCGCCCACCATTTGTTCGGAAATGGCGCCACGGTCACCCTCCATCGATCGCATCGAGTGGGCAAGGGCCGCGCGGACATGTCGAAGCCCACGCTACAATCCCACGATGCGCATCGACGACCTCGGCCTGCTTCCCTACCGCGACGCCTGGGCCGTCCAGGAACGCGCGCACGAAGAAGTGTTGGCCGGCGGCGAAGAGCGGATTTTCCTCGTCGAGCACCCGCCGGTGATCACGTACGGCCGCCGACCGGGCGTGGATCGAAACCTGGTCGCCTCCCCGGAATCGCTGGCGGCGCTGGGCGTGGAAATCGTCCAAAGCGATCGCGGCGGCGACATCACCTTCCATGGCCCCGGCCAACTCGTCGCCTACCCCATCCTCCGCCTCGCCGACCACGGCTTCTCCGTAGGCAAGTACGTCCACACGCTCGAAGCCGCCGCCATCGCGACGCTCGCCGAGCTGGGAATCCCCGCGACCGCCGATCCCTCCGCAGTAGGCGTATGGGTGGATCGCGCAGGCACCCCCGCAAAGATCTGCGCCATCGGCGTGCGCATCCGCCGGGGCGTTTCGTTGCACGGGATCGCGCTCAACGTGAACACCGATCTAAGCTACTTCAACCTGATCGTCCCCTGCGGTCTGCCGGGCCGGCCGGTGACGTCGCTACAACAACTCATGGGCGAACGCGCACCAGACTTCACCCGCGTGAAGCAGTTGGTCGGAGATCGCCTGCAGGGCATGTTGGCGAAATGAACAATCCCGCCGGCTCCGGTCCCCTCTCCCTCGTACTCGGGGGATAGGGTGAGGGGCGGGACGTGGAAGTGCGCCGAAATTCCAAATATGTAGGGTGGGTGTACTCGCCCACCATTCGCCCGAAAAGGAAAAAGGTGGGCGAGTACACCCACCCTACATGATCGATCATCGCGCGTCCGACTGCTGATACGCAACAACAAATAATCGTCGAAATGGAAACAAAATCCGTCCATCCGCCCGGGCCGAGAAGGCTTTGCGAATGAGGTCCAGATACTCCGCCGCGAAGCGGAGGCGATCCGCGTCCGTCACAAGTGCGTCCAGAAACGGCCGCAGGCCCGAGCCGCGGTACCATTCGACAATCGCCTCCGCATCCGGCATCACGTGGATATATTCCGTCGTCCACACATCCACCCGCCCGGCGAGCGGGGCGAGCACGTCGTAATAAAACGCCAGCTCATGCACGTGCCACTCGCGGACTTCGTGCGTGAACTTTCCGCGCCACGATGTGGACCCGGCCAGATCACGCATCAATGTGTGCGCTGTCGCGTCGAAATTGCTGGGCACTTGCGTCGCCAGCG
>JAQGHP010000220.1 GCA_028288775.1 Phycisphaerales bacterium
TCCGAAAGCATCTCCTCCCCCGCGCCCGGGTTCGGGTCGGGCAGCGGGAGCTCAATCCCGTGTTCGTGTTTGGCGAGTTCCTTTCGCAAGAGCGCTTCCGCCGCGGCATCCGCCGGGGCGTCGCCCCCGCCGGCGAGCAGCACCCAGACCGCCGAGTCCCCCGCAAGCAGTCGTGCGGCCACCGTCCGCCGGGCGGGCGAGTCCGCCAGCAGCTTCACTTCCGGAGAATCCAGCCTCCCCGTCCAGAGCGGCGACGATTTCTCCTCCCCCGTATACCGCACCACCACCCAGGGCAGCGGCACGTCCCCCTGCGCCCGCCAGAGCGTCTGCGCGTCGCCCGCCAGGGTCGCCGCCACGTCCACGTCCACCGTCTGCAAATTCACCGGCCCACCCGCCGCCGTAAGTGAATCCATCGCCGCCCGCTCCGCCTTCCCCAGCGGCCCGCGGTGAAAGACGATCGCCTCATAAATCTCCGGCCGCCACCGCTCCAGCGCGTAGCGAAACACCGGCACCTGGCAACCCGCCGCCCCTCGCGGCAACGCCAGGAACCAGCCGGCCAACAGAAAGGCGAAAACAGGTGCTTTCAAATGCCTCACGAATCCTCGATTTCACACATTGATTCGATACCGAAACGCGCTTACTCCTTCTCCCTCGTACTCGGGTCGTACACGGGCGAGAGGGGAGCGGATGGCATCCACCTGATTCAATACCGCCCACGAACAAATCAGTTCGATCCCATCTTCCGTCCCTTGGCGGTTGTTCGCGTCCCCCCGTTGTGCCCTTTGAAGATCTGCCGTCGTGTCCACGTCAGCCCCGCCGGGCTGCTTCGATGGCGGCGATGTCGATCTTTTTCATTGTCATCATCGCGGCAAAGGCGCGCTTTGCCTGGTCGCCGCCCGCCGCCAGCGTATCGGTTAGCGCGCGGGGGGTGATCTGCCAGGAGAGGCCCCAGCGGTCCTTGCACCAACTGCAGGCACTTTCCTTGCCGCCGTTGCCGACGATCGCGTTCCAGTAGCGATCGGTCTCTTCCTGATTGTCCGTGGCGATCTGGAAGGAGAAGGCCTCGCTGTGCTTGAACACCGGGCCGCCGTTGAGGCCCTGACAGGGGATGCCCAAGACGGTGAACTCCACCGTCAGCACATCGCCCTCCTTGCCGCCCGGGTAGTCGCCGGGGGCCTTGTGAACGGCGGTCACTTTGCTGTCCGGAAAGGTGGCGGCGTAAAAGCGCGCCGCCTCCAGCGCGTCCTTGTCGAACCAGAGGCAGATTGTGTTCTTCGGCTTCATGTCGGGTGCTCCTTGGCTTAAGTCAGGGCGAATGCCGTGGTCCACTGCATACTATTGGGAAATTTGAATTGTGCGAAGTGGCTCACCCGAATTCCTTGGTCGACTCTAAGGGGTCGGTCGGGAGTCTTTGAATATGGACAATGCATCAAATACTCCCGACCCCTTTGGCGGACCCGTTTTCTGCGTCCGCGTTTTCTGCGTCCCGTCCCGTTTTCTGCGTCGTCCCGATTTCTGCGTCTGAGGCACCGCTGCAATGGCCCAACACCCCCGTAACCCCCCGGCCCAACCAACCGGCCCGCGCCCCGCCCGAACCGGCGGGGCGTCGCCGCCGCCGCAATCCCACGCCGCCGGGGCCGCGCGGTACGACGCGCCCGGCGACGAGCCTTTGGCGGTCCCGGCGGCCCTGACACTCGACCAGCCGTTCCGCTTCGACCGCGGCCTGGCCAAGCGGCTGCGGATGCGGGAGGTGATCCTTACGGAGGCGTTCACCCTCCGAGACGGGTCGGGGGCCTGGTTCCGGGCCACCCTCAAGGAGTACGACAACAAGGGCGGGCTTGCCGTCGCCTACGAACGCATGGGCCGCTCCCCGGAGCCGACGGTCGACATCACGCTCGCCTGCGCGATCCTCTCCCGCCAGCGGATGCACCTGGTCGTGCAGAAGGCGACGGAACTGGGCGTGCGGCGGATCGCCCCTCTGCTGACGGACCACTCGGTGCCCGCCGACGCCGTGGCCCACGAGCAGGCACACGCCTGGGCGGGGCACGCGGCGCGGGCCGCCCGCCAGTGCCGCAGGTCCTCGCTGCCCCAGCTGCTCCCGCCGGCCACGCTCGACGCCTTCCTGGCCTCGCCCCTGCTCGCGGCGGCCGAGCTGTGCCTGTTCCTCGACGACCGCAGTGACCCGGAATCCGTCCCGGCGGCCGGGCCGCCGCCAAGGCGGATCGTGCTGTTCGTCGGCCCCGAGGGCGGCTTCTCCGACGCCGAGCGGCACCGTCTCGCCGCCCGCGCCAGGCCGTGGGTGCTAGGCGGCCGGGTGCTCCGGGCCGAAACCGCCGTCATCGTCGGCCTGACGGCGGTCCACATGACGTGGGGGGATTTCCGGCCAGACACCCCAACGAAAAAAACCTCGCCAGGCAAGAGGTGAAGTGATCATCGAAGTGACCGCAGTGGGAACAACTCGACTCTCACGGCTTTCTTCCCTCCTGATCCCCTGTTCTACTTTCCACCGCTCTATTTTTGCTCTGCAAGAATCGGAGTGACGGGACACCAATCGAACTTTTTCTGCTGCCTGTAGCGGAATCGATGCTTTTTGGCATTAGCGTGTCCTCATGCCACTCTCCTCTTTGGAAACGTCTGGAAGAAGTCGAGATTCGCGAGAGATAGCTCATCGCTACCGGGTGTACTCACGACGGGGGTGCTAGTGAGACTCCGGGCGCATTGGCTGGAAGGCCCGTCGGAATAGCTGGCGTCTAAGGTATGTTGCGCAGGGGACGATTCCCCTGACTCAGCTTAACGAGACGTTTTCATCAACGCAGAAGATGCTCGT
Source organism: Phycisphaerales bacterium (assembly GCA_028288775.1). Classification (GTDB taxonomy): domain Bacteria; phylum Planctomycetota; class Phycisphaerae; order Tepidisphaerales; family Tepidisphaeraceae; genus RYN-428. The sequence goes on from JAQGHP010000220.1 coordinate 2,828, forward strand.
TGCCTGAGTGCATGGAGGTTGGCCGTCACCATCCTGTCGTCTGCGTAAGGCCCTCACGGAAGGAGTTGCCGATGGGCTGCGCTCGCGCCGCGCGGTAGACTAACCGATACGCCGCCCGGCCGGCAGCCGCGCTTCACCGCGGCGGCCGGGCGTTCTAATCTTTTACCCTTCGATTGAGGACTCCGCCCATGAAACTGCTGCCCCTGTTCGCCGCGTTGGCCTTCCTCCCTTCCGTCGCCGCCGCCGAGCCGCCGGCGGCCGTGCCGGCCGCGCCCATCGCCGAGAAGAAAGAACTGCTGTTCCAGGACGACTTCGCGTCGGCCACCCCGGCCAAGCAGTGGCACAAGGTGGTGCCGTCATTCGCGTTCGAGAATGGGGCGCTCAAGGGGACGCAGACGCGGGACAAGGAGGTGCCGGCGGCCGACGGCAAGCCGGCGGTCCCCGCCCACGCCGCCGTCTTCGGGCTGGACGTGCCCACCAAGGACAGCGTGGTCGAGGTGAAGATCAAGTTCGGGGGGGCGACGATGGTCGACGTTGAGTTCGACGACCGCAAGTTCACCGGCTCGCACTACGGCCACCTGTGCCGCGCCCAGGTCCGCCCCGCCGGCGTGACGCTGGTCGACGAACGGGACGGGAACCAGAACGAGGAGATCAAGGCGATGCGGGCCGACCCGGCCAGGAAGGCCGAGGTCGCCGCCCGGATGAAGGGCAAGCAGGCCACGTTCCCGCTGGCGACCCCACTGGAGCAGGGCAAGTGGTACACGCTGGTCGTCGAGACGGTCGGCGACGAGATGCGGGTCAGCATCGACGGCAAGCCGGCCGGGTATCTCAAGTCCGGCGGCATCGGCCACCCGACGAAGTCGAAGATCGAGCTGGGCGTGGCCGGGAAGGACGGGTGGTTCGACGACATCAAGGTGTGGAACGCGGTGCCGGCGAAAAACTAATGCTTGGCCAAGAGCCCGGCCCGCGCCGTCGGCGTGATTCTGAATCCACCAACTGTTATCACGGTTCCAGAATCAGCCGTAAGAAATGCAACAATTATTTCGGGACATGAAAAAACCCGCTAAAAAGCGGGTTTTTCAGTACCCCCAAGGGGAGTCGAATAGGCAAAAAACACGGGAAAAAGTGAAATAACCGTATCCAAAATGCTTGAAAGTTGGATAGGGGGGGTTAGGCTTCGTTGATACAGCGGAGTCCGAAGCAATGAAGCGAACCACGAAACGAACGGATGACGGGCTACCTCATTGGCTCGACAAAGCCGAACCCAATTTCGCCCCTCAGAACAACCTCTGGCGTGTCCGCATTATGCGGATGGGCCAGAAGTACAACTGGTGGATCAAGAGCGGAAAGGGAGACCCAACTTCGACGGGGAAGATTCTCGCCATCA
>JAQGHP010000226.1 GCA_028288775.1 Phycisphaerales bacterium
TTCGCCAACTTCTGTTTTGCCGCCCAGCGGGCCGTTTGGCTCAGGCCGCAGTCGGGGGCGAAGGAGAGCCGGTCGGCGGGGGCGTGCTCGAGGCACAGCCGCACGCGGTCGGCGACGTCCTTGGGCGATTCGATGTAATAACTTTTCACGTCGATGATGCCGACGGCCACGTCCTTCTTCTTGGCCACCTGGCTGATGATCTCGATCTCCGCGAACTCGCGGCTAGCCATTTCCAGATGTATCTCGTCCACCTTCATTCCCAGGAATGCCGGGAACATCGGGGCGTATCGCCGCGGCCCGACGGCGCGGGCTTTGTAGTTGCCGAAGCACAGGTGGGTGGAAAGATGGCACTTGCCCGCCACGGATTCGACCGTGCGGTTGAAGATGTCCACGAAGTGGTTCGGGTCTTCGATATGGGCGTAACAACTCATCGAAGGCTCGTCCACCGTCACTTCCCGGCATCCCGCGCGCACGAGCGACTCGAGCTCACTGCGCACCAATGGCAGCAGCGCCTCGGTCAGCGCCCACCGGTCCTTGTACGCGCCGCCCGGCGACAATCGCCCGCTCAGCGTGTAAGGCCCCGGCACGCTGGCCTTGAGCGTCGGCCCGGCGGGCGCGAGCCGTTGGAGCCGCTGAAATTCCTCCACCGCCCCCAGCCCGCGCGGGGCGCGCAGCTCACCGACGACCTTGTGCTTCCCCCGCTGGTCATGGGCCGGCGGCCCTATCCGCCGGGGGGAGGTGCCTTCGAGCTCGATGCCTTCGAGGTAGCCGTAGAAGGAGAGGTTGAAGTCGAGCCGCGTCTGCTCGCCGTCGGTGATGACGTCCAGGCCCGCGACGGTCTGGTCATGAATCGCGCACACGACCGCATCGTCCTGCGCCTCTGCGACATCCGCGGAGCCGAACTGCCCAAGATTCTGCGAAGCAAACTCCAGCCAGCCGGGGAACGGGTAGCTGCCGACGACGGTGGTGCGGAGGGGTTGGGTTTTCATATTCGTCTGTCGGACTACAGGTGATCGGAGAAACTTGGCCCGGTGAACTCGCTTCAGGCCGAGCTCACACGAATGTAACGCCACGAGCACCCGACTGACAAATCACTTGAAGTCTTCGGTTTCTGCGTTCTGGATGGTGACGACCACAGGAACCGCCTTCCCGATCGCCGCTGAGTTCGGGGCGATGATTCGGGCCTCGACGAACTGCTTGATGCGAATGACTTCAGCGGGGAAATGGTTGCTGCAATAAACCGCCTTGCGCTTCCCCGCTGCTTCCACCTTGACGAAGCGTTGGGTGCCGTCTGCATCGGGCGAGTAGTAGGCCTTCTTCAATCGCCAGTAATCGATGTCCTTGAGCAACTGCCGGAGGGCTTGTTGCGTGGCGGCGTCGATCGTGAATTGGGCCTGCTTCCACGTCGCATTCTGCGGCTGGAAAGTGTAGGTCACGGCCCCGTTGGGCTGGACCTTGACCACGTCGTACCCGTGCCAGCCGCTTCCGTCGCCCCAGGTAAATGCCAGGCCCTGCGCCGTTAAGAAATCCACCCCCGCGGCGTCATAGCTCGCGGGGTCATCCTCAGTCTTGAAAGGCCAGTGATTTTCACTGAATGCTTCCGTCTGCGCCCAAATACCCTCGGAAGTAAACCACCCGCGCAGGTATCCGACAAACGCAAGGAGCAGAAGGACGATAATCGACGAGAAGATTGCGCGTTTGCTTCGCATCTTCATTGGATGCTACATCCAATCGGAAGTTCCGTCGATTAGAGTCCGACGGAGGACGCGTATGCACAGCATTTCTCAATTCCTGGTCATGGCGCGTGCCGTGGAAGATCTTCAAGGCCGCGGCGAGGCGTCACGTGCGGCGGCAAAAAACTCGCCCACAAGCTCCGTAGCCGGCCGGGGCGGCGGGTCGGTCGGGTTGGCGGCGACAAAATCCGGCGACAGCGTCAACGCTACCCAGTCCACGAGCGTTCCATCCGGGTTGCGCTCGTGATGGGGGATGCGCACCGGCACCGGGCCGGCGGGCAGCGGCAGTGCCCGCACGTTTTCGCTCGTCGGCTCGGCACAATGCTCTGCGGGAGAAACCACCAGATACTCGCGGCAGGCTATCGGGCGGTCGGGATAAATTGAGCAGGATTCGTTTTTGAGGAAGGGGCAGGGGAGGCGCAGCCGCCAGTATTCTTCGGACAGCGCGCGGCCTTCGCGCGCGTGCCACGAGTCGGCCAGGCGGTCCAAAAGCCCGGCGTCCTGTAACGCATGACGAGCGACGGAGAATCGGCGGCGCACTTCCATTCGCCGGGGCTCGGGCAGGCGGTCGATCACCTTCACAAGTTCGCGCGCCTCGATGGGGGATATCGGCACGAGCTGTCGGCAGCATGCGCCGCACCCGGCCTTGCACGACACCTTGAACCCGGCGCGCTCCACGTCCTTCACCGCCACGGCCATTAGTTGTTCGGAGATGGATCGATAAACCGGGAGCAGTTCCGCCGGGCGGACGGGGCGGTCGGGCACGGCGATGTGCAATCCGATCCGGCGGCCGTTGACCGTCAGGTCAACCGTCGCGGTTCGGACGGGCGAAGATTGCGGGGTAATTGCCATGGAATTCAACGCGCCGCGTGGCTCTGGAATCTCGAAGGGTGGGC
>JAQGHP010000237.1 GCA_028288775.1 Phycisphaerales bacterium
CTTGCAGGTCTAGGCGGTTGGTAAGTGCGAGTTTTTCCAGCCCTTCGGGGGCGATCTCGAGTTGGGGAGGTTCTGCCAATCGGCCCGCTGTTTTCCATGCGGGCTCGTTTGCCAATCCCATCAGCGCGCTCAGTCGTTCGCGGGTTTCGAGCGTGTTTTCTTCCGCGTCCGTCACATCGATTTTGGCGCGGGCGTTTTGTGCGCCTTCAGTCATGAAGTCCAGGTCGTTCATGTTCCCGGCGTCGTGGAGCCGTTTGGCGGCGTCGAACGAGGCGGCGGATGCCTCCGCGGTGGTGCGGCGAAGTTCCGCCGTCTGTTCGGCAGATTGGCAGGCGTAGAACGCGGACTTCACCTCCGCCGCGAGATCCAGCACTTCCTGGGTGACGCGCAGCTTGGCCGCCTCGAAGCGCGCCGCGGCGAGTTTCCTGCGCGCCGGCAGAAGGAACACGTCGATGAAATCCTCGGCCGCGGAGAAGTTGAGATACGTCTTGCCCGGCGAGCGGTCGGGAAATCGGACGCTCAGGTCGAACACGGGATTTTTTAAAAGGCCCGCCTGCACGACATCCGCCTGCGCGATCCCAAGGTCCTCATACGTCGCCTGCAGGCGGGGATTGTTGAGCAGCGCGACCTGCACCGCCGACTCCGCGGTGAGTTCGCGGGAAAGCATTGCGCCGACGGCTTGTGCGACCTGCGCATCGGGCGCGGCGCCCTGGTTCCAATGAACTCTCGCGTCCGCGCGCTCGCGCACGACGCGCTCGACGTCATCAAAGCCCTTGCGCGGCTCGGCGGTTTGACAGCCGGCGAGCGGGAGGAGAAAGAGGAAGAGGCAAGCCCATATCTTGGTGGCCGTGGCCATCATGGCCTCCGTTGCGATGGTGAATAGCGTGCGGACGTGGCGGTTTGTTGTGGCACGGGTTTTCAACCCGTGTTGTTCCAGAGTACCGGAAGCATGGGTTGAAAACCCATGCCACGTGGTGGATTCCCGAATGGGGCGGGAGATCAAATGACGAGCGCGCAGTGCAAGCCGAGAAGTGAAGGCGATGCGATGGCTGGAGGTGATTCGGTCGCGACCGCGGCGCGATGCGCGACCGGAGCGGCGACGATCAGGGCGATCGGATTCTCGCAAGCCGCAAGCGGCTGGGCCTGCGTCAATTCGGGCACGCAAGACTTGAGCGTTTCAAGCCCGCTCAAGTTTTGCCCGGTGCAATGCGGGCAATGCTGCGTGGGAACATCGGGCGAAGGCGAACCTTGGCGATGGTGTGTGGCGTTGGATCCGCCGCAGCAGGAGGCGATTGCGTGGGCTTGGACCGCGTGATGCGGGATTTGGGCGAGGGCCGTTTGCAGGCAGGTGCAGAAGACGGACGCCACCGCAAAAAGCGGCAGGAGTGCAACGGCGACGATTCTGTGGAATGCGACGGACCGCACATTGGGAAGTGTATGGATCGCAAGCTGCAACGGCAAATATGAATTCTATCCCGCGGCTCGGGGTACATTTGGCGTGGGCTCGGCGAGTGTCGTCAAATCACCATCGCGCCCCAGGTCGTCGATTGGAGCGTTTGGGATAGGCCGGTGGTGATGATGAGTTCATTGCCTACCACGCCCCCGCAGGGGGCCAGGCGGGTGGCGGGGAGCGGCGTGAGGTTCGACCAGGAATTGGTGGTCGGATCGTAGGCGATCACGCTGGCGAGCGGATTGTCGGAATCGCTGGTGCCGCCCGCCAAAACGATGCGGCCGTCAATCACCGCCGACACCGCCAGGGCGCGGGCGGAGGGCATGTTCGCGATCGGAGTCCACGCGGCGGGATGGCTCGGGTCCCAGACGAGGCCGTCGGCGCTGGGGATGGACAGGTCATCGGCGCTGAGCCGGCCGCCCATGGCGTAGATCTTTCCGTTCAGCACGGCCGCCGACAGGTGGTTGCGGGAGAAAGGGGTCGGAGTGGACGTGATCCACTGAGGGTTGGCGCTGCCAAGGTCCAGCACCCAGTGGTCCGTGTGCGGGACTTGCTGTTTATCCACGCCATCGAAAAAGTGCAGCTGGTTGTTCAGGATCACCAGCGCCCCGGCTCCGCGCGGCGCGGGGAGGGGCACGAACGCGCTCCAGCTATTGTTTGCGATGTCGTACCGCCAGACGTTGGTGGTGCCAAAGGTTTGGTATGTCGTTTTTGGATCGTACGTGTAGGCGCCGGCAATGTAGATGTATTTGCCGTCGCTGGCGAGCCCCATGTGGGTTGACGGAACGGGCATCGGGGCAAGCTGGGCCCAGGTGTTGGCGACGGGGTCGTACGCCTCGCAGGCCGTGGTCGCCTGGTAATCCGGCGTGGTCGTGAAGTAGCCGCCGAAGACGTACAGCTTGCCGTTGACGCCCTCCGCCTGCGCTTCGGCCAATCCCTGGGGAGTGTGCTGCAACGTGTTCCAGACCAGCGGCTGCGTCCAGCTTGGATTCGACTGCACTGGAACGACTTTGAACCAGTCAAAGTTTGCGACGGCGGTGTTGGATGCGCCATGATCGAGGGCGATGTGGAGAACCTGCACGCCCGCGGCGAGATTGAAGGAGGCGGACGTGATGGTCTGGTAGGTCTGCCAGCCGCCGGTGTTGGGGACGGCGATGGCCCCGGTCAAGTTCGCCCCGTTGACGGCGGCATGAAACGTGCCGCCCGCGGCCGTGTTGGCGACGGAAGCCGCCAGCGTGTACGTGCCCGCCTGGGGCACATTGATCGTGTAATTAAGCCACTCGCCGGCGACGGCATAGCCCACGTCGTAGCCGTTGGAGCCGCCCGCCTGCACGTCGACGCCCTGGCCGGGGCGGTAGTTCGCGCCGCCGACGCCTTGCTCGACGGAGGATGAGTCGTGGTAGGCGACGCCTTCGCCGCCCAGGTCGTAGTTCTCGGCTTCGATGGTTTGGTTGACGCCCGGCGCAACGCCGTTGAACGGCCCGGTGGTGACGGGGGCGCTTGCGGGCACCAGCTTGAAATAGTCAAGGTTAGCGACTGCAGGGACGCTCGCGTTGTGGTCGAGACTGATGCGCAGGACGTGAATGCCGGATGCGAGCTGGAACTGGCTGCTGGTGACGGTCTGGTAGGTCTGCCACCCGCCGGTGTTGGGGACGGCCATCGCGCCGGTGCAGTTGACGCCGTCCACGCTGGCATGGAAGACGCCGCCGATGGCGGTATTCGCCACACGGGCCTGGAAGGTGTACATCCCGGTCGCGGGAATATTCACGGTGTATTGGAGCCACTCGCCGGCGACGGCGTAGCCGACGTCGTAGCCATTGGAGCCCCCGGCCTGCACGTCCACGCCTTCGCCCGGCCGGTACGCCGCGCCGCCGACGCCCAGATTGGCGGCGGTGGTGTCGTGGTAGGCGACGCTTTCTCCGCCGTTGTCGAAGTTCTCGGCCTCGATGACCTGCCCCGCGGGCACGGGAACGCCGCCGAACGCGGTGGAGACGGCCGTGAGCAGCCGCCGGTCTTCCAGCGGCTCGACAACGGCGCGACGGAGCTTTGCATGATTCATGCGAGACGCCGGCTTCTTCGAGTGCATATCGATATATACCCCACGTTTGGCCGCCGGGCGTTGGAAAGCCCCGAGAGTCCTTTTTCGGCGGTGGGTCAGTTCGGAAAATCGGGTGCCACAGGTCGCGGTACTCCGAGACCTGTGCTTCTCAAGTGGCCCTAAGGGCACAGATCTGCGAGTACGCCGACCCGTGGCACCCGTCTTCTCGAACTGACCCACGACCCATTTTCGTCAAACCGAAGGCCATTGCCCCACCCAGCTCGCGGTGGTCGCATTGCCACTGAGGCCGTCGTAGCCGGTGGTGAGGATTAGCTTGTCGCCGGTGGCTTGCAGAATCGTGCCCTCCAGGCCGACGGGAAGGTTCGGCAGCAGGAACCACCGATCGACGGCGGGGTCGTATTCCATCACGGTGGCGGTGGCGAGGAAGTCGTCCACCTGCCCGCCCGCCACGATGATCTTCCCGTTCCACAGGAACGTGGACGATTCCGCGTGCGAGCGGGGGATGGGGATGTCGGCGAAGGGCGTCCACGTATCGGCGACGGGGTCGTAGCGGTAGCTGTCGGTCTGCTGGAGGTGAAGCGTGTCGTGGCCGACTTCTCCGGCGAAGGTGTAGATCTGCCCGTTGAGGACGACGCTGCTGAAATGGTCGCGCGGGTCGGGGAGCGGGGCGGCGGACGTCCACGTGGCGTTGCCCGAGGCAAGGGCGGACAGGTCCAGCACGAAATGTACATTGGAATCGGTCGCGCGCTCTTCCCCGACGTTGCCGCCGAAGTAATGGAGCTGGCCGTTGACGAGCGCCGCTTCGCCCGCCGACAGGGCTTCGGGGAGCGAAGGGAGCTGCGTCCAGGTGTTGGAGTTGGTGTCGTATTGGAAGACGTCGGACGTTGGCGTCCCGGGGTAGAGCCCGCGCAGCCCGCCGACGAAGTAGATGACGCCCGCCTGCTCATCGACGGCGACGCCGCAATGGGTCTCGGGGATGGGCATGGTTCCCAGGCTCGTCCACGTGTTTGTCGCGGGGTCATAGACCTGCGCGGTTTCGGTGGAGCCGAAGGGGTTCACGCTCGTGTAGCCGCCAAAAGTGTAGAGCTTGCCGTTGACCATGCGGCCGAAGCCTTCGAATTCCGGCGCAGGCGCAGCCGCGGCGGGCTTCCAATTGAAGCTCGCGGGGCCGGCGGTCTCGATGAGCTGGAACGAGTCGTAGTTCCCCGCCGACGGAATCCCCGAGGCGTTGTGATCAATGGAAATGCGCATCACGTGCGTGCCGGCCGTCAGCGTGACGGCGTTGCTGAGCGCGGTGTGCCAGCTCGTCCACGTTGGGCCCTTGGTGATGGCGAGCGAACCGGTGGAAACCGCGCCGTCAAATGTAGCGTGGAAGCTCGCCCCGTTCGCGATACACGCGACGCGGCCCGCCAACACGTACTTGCCGGTTTCGGGGATGGAAATGGTGTAGGTAAGCCACTCGCCCGCGGCGGTGTAGCCGATGTAGTAGCCGTTGGAACTCGCGCCGCCGGACTGGAGATCGACCGCTTCCCCCGGCCGGTACGCCGCCCCGCCAAGATTGGCGGCGGTGCTATCGTGGTACGCGAGCCCTTCGCCGCCCAAGTCGAAGTTTTCCGCCTCGATCTTCTGGACGATGGGGAGAGACGCTCCGCCGAAAGGCTTCGAGGCGGGCTTCACGACAGGTGGGATGGCCACGAGCTTGAACCAGTCGAAGTTTCCGACCGCGGGCACGGACGCGTTCCGGTCGAGGGCGATGTGCAGCACCTGCTGCCCCGCCGACAGGGAGAACGTCGAAGACGTGACGGTCTTGTAAACCTGCCAGTTCCCCGTATTGGGCACGGCCATCGAGCCGGTGACGTTGATGCCGCCAACCGCGCCATGAAACGCGCCGCCCGAAGCGGCGTTCGCGACGGACGCCTGCAATGTGAATTGCCCCGCGACGGGGACGTTGACCGTATAGTTCAGCCATTCCCCCGCGGCAGTGAAGCCGACGTTCTGCCCGTTGGAGCCGCCCGCCTGCACGTCCACCGATTCGCCGGGGCGGTAGGTCGAACCGCCGAGATTTTTGAGTGTGGTGTCATGGTAGGCGACGCCTTCGCCGCCGTTGTCGAAGTCTTCGGCTTCGATGGTCTGCCCGGGTGTGAAGGGAGCTGCGTGAAATGGAGTGGAGACAGGCGTCGCGCTCATCAGCCGACGGTCTTCGAGCCTCTGAACGTGCGCGGAGGAGAGACCAATCGCCGCCCGGATTTTCTTCCTCGCCCGGATCAACTGTGCCATAAGACCCGAACTCTACCCCACAGTTTTCGAGCGGGCCGTGCATGGCCGGCAATCGCGTAAACGCATTGGGCTTGGCGCAGCGTCCTACGCGATACAGGCGTTACATCCAGAATTTGCGGCCAAGCTTCCGCGGAGTTATGGGCCGTCCACGACGATTTTCGATTCAGGCGATGCGCCGGACGGCACTCTTCCCAGCCCCGGAGGGGCGTAAGACCTTAGTCCTCGGCGCAAGCCGTGGGAAAAGAATCGAAGAGGAGCAACCAGCCCCGGAGGGGCGTAAGAATTTAGCCCACGGCGCGAGCCGTGGGTGGCGAACATAGCAGATGCAACCAGCCCCGGAGGGGGCGTAAGAAGCGTGGAATTGCCAGGTGTGATCGATGTCCGGAGGTTGTGTTCGGGCAGGAGACGATCGGAGCCGGGCCGTCTCGGCCCGGTCGGACCGAAGGTCCGCACCGCACGATTTACGAATGACCTGCGACCAGCGCACCAGCCGGTCCCGCGCTTCTTACGCCCCTCCGGGGCTATGCGCCATTCGCGGGTCTTTTCCCATGGCTCGCGCCATGGGCTAAAGTCTTACGCCCCTCCGGGGCTGGGCTCGTGTATGCGGATCTTTTCCCACGGCTCACGCCATGGGCTAAATTCTTACGCCCCTCCGGGGCTGGCCTCGTGTATGCGGATCCTTTCCCACGGCTCGCGCCGTGGGCTAAGGTCTTACGCCCCTCCGGGGTTGCGAGGGGCACCGCTACGGCTGCTCCGGGGCTGCGAGGGGCGTTGCCGCTACGGCTGCTTCAGCGCTTCGCGGTAGATGCCTTTGATGCGTTCGGGGGAGATGTTCAATCCGCCGTTGGATTCGAGGGTGAGGGTGTAGAGCCATCCGGGCTCGAAGCTGCGCCAGACGGCTTCGCCCTGGGCGATGCGCACGCCCATCGAGTCGCGGTAGGCGGGGTCGTCCGCGAGCTTCCAGAAGTTCGTCCACAAATCCTGCTCGAAGCGGCTGACGCTTTTGTCTGCGCCGCGGTAGATGTCGGGGATCTTGCCCGGCTCGTCGATGGGGAAGCCGTTGGCGGGGTTTTGGGTTTCGCCGTAGATGCGGGTGAACAGCGCGATGCTGCGGCCGCGGAGCGGGTCGGCGTCCTGCACGAATTTTCCGTCGAACTTGATGACCATCGCGTCGATGTGGGCGAGCTTGCCCTCGATGGTGAAATGCTTGCCGGGCAGGGGGGAACCGTCCTTCGCGTATTCGACGAAGAGCAAACCTGTGCGGACGATGCCGGCGGATTCGGACTGCTCGGTCACCATCACGTCCGCCACCCGCCGTTCGGCGCCCAGGCGGCCGACCACCACGCGCAATTGCTCGGCGCGCTCGCGCTGCGTGTCGAGTTCGCGGCGAAGCGTGTTCTCAGTGGAATGGCGCGCGTGCATCCAATACGCGCCGCCCCCGGCCGATGCGGCCAGTACGAAAAGGATCAGGCTTCTGCCGAAGGTGCGCAGCATAGGACGGCGGGCGCGAAACCCGCCCGGTTGTTATCGGCACAATCCCCCGTGCCGATGAACGCGAAGCGGCGCGGATTATCGGACCGGCGGGAAGTCGCGGCCGCATTGTGCCGCGTCATACGGATTCGCGTTGGTTCACGCGCCGAGTTCGGCGGCGGTCGTTTCCTTCGTGGCATGGGCGGCTCGCCCACGTCTGCTGCTTCAAAATCACAGAGACCACAGAGACCACAGAGAGCACAGAGAGGAAAATCAAAGACGTTTCAGGGCGAATACAAGTGGACCGGTTTGCCCCGCCTTTCTCTTCTCTGTGCTCTTTGTGGTCTCTGTGGTCTCTGTGATTTTGGAGCGGCAGAACACGGGCGGGACGGATAGTGTCACGATGGATTGTGCAGCCACTTTGTAGCCGCCCGCTTGCGGGCGCGCCGGGCCCCGGCGCGAGTTGCAGGGTCAATGCATATTACGAAAACGAAGGAGCGTGCCGCCGGACCACGACCAGGGTTTGGTCGTCGGCGGGTTCGTCCTTGCCCTGCCATTGAGTAACGGCGGCGCGGATTGCGGCCACCACCGTGTCCGGGTCGCGGCCGGGCTGGGATTGCAGGGCGGCGATGACGCGGTCGTTGCCGAACAGGTCGCCGTTCGGGTTGAACGCTTCGGTGATGCCGTCGCTGGGGATGATCAACGAGCCGCCGGGCTCGAGGCGCAGGGGCGGCGGGCCCTCGTGGGGCGGGTCGTCAATGACGCCCAGGGGGGGAAGCGTCGGGTTCAAAACGGTGAGCTCGCCGGGTTGGCAGAGGAACATCGGGCCGTGCCCGCCGCTGCACCAATGCAGTTCGCCGTCGCCCGAGATGAACCCGAGGAACGCCGTCACGAAGCGGCCCGGTTCGAGGTCCGCGGCCAGGCGCTCGTGTACGCGCCACAGCAGCGGCAGGGGGTCGGGCTCCGTTTCCGAAAGCGTGCGGACCAGCGCCCGCACCTGCGCGACGACCAGCGCCGGCGCGATCCCGTGGCCCGAGGCGTCCGCGACCAGCACGCCCAGCCGGCCGTCGGCGCAGCGCCACAGGTCGTAGCAGTCGCCGCCGTTGATTGATGCCGCCCGCGTCCATCCCGCGGCGAGCAGTCCGGGAATCACCGGCGGGCGCTTGGGGATCATTGCGTCCTGCACGCGCCGGGCGAGTTCCATCTCGTGCAGGAGATTGCTGTTCTGAAGGGCCGTCTGCTGGAGGTGCCACCGCTGGATCGCCACGCCCGCCTGGTCGGCCAGCAGGCGCAGTAGCGCCGCGTCCGTCTCGCCGAAGGCGGTGCCGGGCGATTTGTTGAGCGCCTGGATCACGCCCAGCGGCCGGCTCTCCCAGTCCACCATCGGGGCGGCCAGCAGGTCGCGCGTGCGGAAGCCGCTGACGCCGTCGGGGTGCGGGTCGAACCGGGGGTCGGCGTAGGCGTCGGGGCAGTGAATGATCTGGTTGTTGGTGAACGCGTGCCCCGCGATTCCGCGCGTGGCGGGGATGCGGATCTCGTGCGACAGCAGGGCGATCTTGCTCCACAGTTCGCCCCGCGCATCGTCGTGAAGAAAGATGCTCGCCCGCTCGCAGGCGAGCATGGCGCAAGTGGACTCGGCGATCCGCCGGAGTAGCAGGTCGAGATCGGTGGTGATGGTGAGCATGCGCGACACGTCGAGCACGTGCCGCATCTGCTCGCGCGTTACCGCCGAGGGAAGAGCGGCGGGGAAAGGCTGAACGGCGGGCGGGGAATCCATGGGGCAGGATCATACCGCCGGGGGGCATGGTGTCGAAGAACTGCGGACGCGGTGGGTGAGAAAGGTGGAATTGAACGCAGAGACGCCGAGGCGCAGAGCCGGGGAGGAGTAGGCAATTGGGTGTGGCCATCTTTTGTGGCACGGGTTTCGAGCCCGTGGCCGAGGCACGAGTCGTTCGGCAAAGCCGAACCTGGAAGACCGCGGTGCGGAAAACCGCGAAGACGCGAAGGCGCGAAGACAGACGCGAAGAAAATGCGGGAGAGATGGAACCGCAGATGGACGCGGACGAACGCAGATGGGACATAAGTTCCCCGCGACATGGGCGTCCCGCCCATGCTCAGTGCGTGGAGTATTACCGGGAAACGTTGTTGCCAAGCGCTCTGGTAATCCGGACGCACAGGCACGGGCGGGACGCCCGTGTCACGTTAGACCTGTATGTCTTATCTGCGTTCATCCGCGTTCATCTGCGGTTCCATTCTTCTCAGTTTTGTAGGGTGGGTGTACTCGCCCACCGTCGGGTTTGCGCCAATGGAACGAAGAGGATGGTGGGCGAGTACACCCACCCTACAAGGCTCCCGCCGGGCACCATGGGTCGGCGTTTGGGCGTTCAATTTAACTTGTTTCACCGCGGGAATGTCGCCGGCGGCGTGTCCTGATATCCTTCGCCGTTGAGCGATTCCAGGAAGTCGACTAAGGCGTCCGAATCCTCGGGCGTGAGGTTGAGGGGCTTCATCTTGGGGTCGAGGTGCGGGTTTTGGTTGCCAGCGTGGTTGTAGAGGTCGATGACGTCGCGGAGGGTTTTGGCGGAGCCGTCGTGGAGGTAGGGGGGGTGTTTGGCGACGTCGCGGAGCGTGGGGGTTTTGAAACTGCCGCGGTCTTGGTCTTTTTTTGTCACCGCGTAACGCCCGTCATCCGCGAATTTTCCGGTCGCGGCGTCGTAGCCGACGCCCAGGTTGTGGAAGGCGCTGTCGGTGAAATTGGGGCCGAGGTGACATTGGTTGCACGCGGCCTTGCCGAAGGTGAACAACTCGTAACCCTTTTTCGCTTTGGCGGACAAAGCGGATGCGTCGTGGCCCAACTGCCAGCGGTCCCAGGGGGAGTTGCCGCTGAGGCGGGTGCGCTCATAATCGGCGATGGCCTTGCTCACCCGCTCGGGCGTAACGGTCGGGCTGCCGAAACATTCCTCGAAGTATTTCGCGTACGGCTGAATGCCGCCCAGCGTCTGCACCATCACGGCGTGGGTGTTGCCCATTTCAATCGGATTGGCAATCGGCCCCAGCGCCTGCTCTTCCAGGGAAGAAGCCCGGCCGTCCCAGAAAAAGTTCGGGTAAATCTGCCATGCCGCATTTACAAAGCTCGGGGCCTTGCGGACGCCCTGCTGCCCATGAATGCCGGTCGAATGAGGCGTAAGCTCGGAAAACGCGTTCTCGGGATGATGGCAGGAAGCGCACGACAACGAATGGTCGGCGGACAATCGGCGATCGTAAAAAAGCCACCGCCCCAGCCGCACGCGCTGCGGCGTCGGCGGGTCGGGCATTTCCTCGAAGCGATGGCCCACGCCAACGGGCGGAACGGCCAGCGGCGCGACGGGATTGTCCCGCTCCCAAGGGTCCATCGCGTCGCTTTGTGCCCCAGAGCCCTTTGCGAGGAGTGGGCGTACCGCGATCCAGGTACCGAAGCTAAGTAGGGCGACCGCGGACAGCGCGATCCACCAACGACATAATTTCACGGGCTATTCCTCATTGCTCGGGTATCGCGCGGGCGGGCGGGGTTATCGTCTACTGCTCTTCGCGCGGGCAAAGCCCGTGCGGTCTCTACCGTTTAGCCGCCCCGCTTGCGGGGCGCTATTGGGAGCGCCCCGAGAAGCGCCCCGCAAGCGGGGCGGCTAAACAAGGGCTCGTCCCGCAAGCGGGGTGGGCTAAACGGTGGAGTTCGCCCGGACTTTGTTCGCGTGTACGGGTAGGGGAGCAAACGCTCCCAACCTTCAACCCCATCGATCCCGCGGAAGTGTAGGACACGGCGCCGTCTTCAGCGACACGCATTCTTGCCTTCTTTGGCATGATCCGTGTGCGAACCCCTGAGCCCGCCCGTTTCGAAAAGTTTATTGCCCACTACGAGAAACCCCTTGTACGGGATGAGTCCGTCTGTGATATGATGAGGACGGCGGCAGATTCCCCGGTAGGAATAGACCAAACCGTTCCGATTCCCCTTCGGACTGGACAACGCGAACAATGGTCCCGAGCGGCAATGCGTTTGGGCCGCGGCCGGTGGGCAAGCCCGCCGGATCTTTTGCCCCGATAACGTCTTAGCGTGGAGCCCTCATGCCGACGTACGCCTACGAAGCGATGAATTCCTCCGGCCAGGAGGTCAAGGATGAAGTGGAGGCGTCCACCAAGGAAGACGCCATCAAGCAGATCCGTGGCCGCGGGTTCTTCCCCACCACCATCCGCGAGAAGGCCGCGAAAAAGCGCGTCGCCAAAAAAAGCACCGGCGCATCGGGCGTGGCCACCCGCAAGATGCCCATCTCCATCGGCGGCGTCCCGCGCAAGCAGCTCGTGAACTTCACCCGCCAGCTTTCCACCCTCCAGGACGCCGGCCTCCCCATCCTTCGCTCGCTGCAGATCCTCGAGCAGCAGCAGAAGCCGGGGCTCCTCAAGGCGATCGTCGGCGGCGTGGGCGACGAAGTCGAAGCGGGCGGCACCTTGTCCGACGCCATGGCCAAGTACCCCAAGGCCTTCGACAAGCTATACGTCAACATGATCAACGCCGGGGAGGCGGGCGGCGTGCTCGACCTGATCCTCTCCCGTCTGGCCGACTTCATGGAGAAGGCCGCCAAGCTTAAGAAGAAGGTCATCGGCGCGATGATCTACCCGGCGGTCGTCATCAGCATCGCCGTGGGCGTGGTGACGATGATCATGATCTTCGTGATCCCCAAGTTCGAGCAGATCTTCGTCGATTTCCACCTCGACCTGCCGGCCCCCACGCAGATGCTTTTGGCCATGAGCCGGTGGTTCGCCACCCAATACGGGTGGGCATACGTGCTGTTCTCCCCGGTCGCTTTCACGCTGATCTGGCGATTGATCCGCCTGGGCGACGGCGGGCGCTACGCGACCGACGTCATTAAACTAAAAATCCCGATCCTGGGGATGATCCTGTCCAAAACCGCGGTCGCACGATTCACCCGCACGCTCGGAACGCTCATCAGTGCCGGCGTGCCGATTCTCGACGCGATCCTCATCACCAAGGAGACTTCGGGTAACGAGGTGTTCTCCCGCGCCCTGGTGAAGGTCCATGACGCGATCCGCGAGGGTGAGTCGATGGCCGACCCGCTCCGCGCGACGAAAGTCTGCGACGCGATCGTGGTGAACATGATCGACGTGGGCGAAGAGACGGGTGATCTGGACAAGATGCTGATGAAGGTCGCCGACAACTACGACTCGGACGTGGACGTGCTGGTCGGCTCGCTGATCAGCATCCTGGAGCCGGTGATGGTGGTGGTCCTGGGCGTGATCGTCGGGTTCATCGTCGTCGCGCTGTTCATGCCGATGATCACGCTGATTCAAGGGATGTCGACGCAGAAGAAATAGGCGGGAGAGTTGCCAGTTCTTAGTTGCCAGTGAAAGATGCGGATTTCGAGTTTGTTGGTTGCCTTCTTCACTGGCAACTAGCAACTGGTGGCTACCCCTAGGAGATTTCATGCAAACGCACACGAGTCGGCGGCAGGGTCGGGCCGGCTTTACCTTGGTCGAACTGCTGACGGTGATCGGGATCATCGCGATTCTGATCTCGATCCTCATTCCGGTGGTCGCGAGCATACAGCGGAAGGCGCGCGAAGCCGACACGTCCGCCGAGATCGCGCGGCTGGCGACTGCTTGCCAGAACTATTACAACGACTACCGGAGTTATCCCGGGCCGGTACCGGATCGTTCGATTTATCCGAACATGCCGCAACCCCAAGATAAGTTGCCCGGTTTGGCGGTGATTACTTCTTCGGAAAACCTGGTCGCCGGGTTGCTTGGGGCGATCCAGGCGCAAACAGATGGGACTTTCCTTTATCAGCCCCAGTTTGTCGGGCAAGGCCCTCAAAGCCTTAATCTCTTAAATCCAAAACAAAGTAGCCCATACGCCACCTTCACTGCCAAAGAACTGACGGAAGCAGACGCTACGGGTAATTACAACACATACAATTCCATCGCCGTAGCCAAGCAGAACATTCCGGATGGACCAATCCCCGAATTCATGGACCATTTCGCCACCCCGAATGCGATTATCTATCTTCGGGCGAGGGTGGGGGCACCGAACATGCTCAGTGGGTATAACAGCGCGACTGCTGCGAATTCCCAGTATGAACCGCGGCAGCTGGATCCTTATTGGGCGGCGCTTCAACCTTCCGGAAACTACGGTTCCTTCCCCACTTATGAACCGGCCATCCGTTACACGGATCCCGCGACAAAAAAGACCGATTATAATCCGAGCACAAACGTGGTGCTCTATAACGCACCCGTCGATTTCTTTAAGCATCCCACGATTAACGACGGCCGCACTCCTCGGGCCAGGGATTCATTTATCCTGATTTCCGCCGGCGCGGACGGCACCTTTGGAAGCAAAGATGACATCATCCACGCTAACTAAATCTCACGGCCGACGCGGATTCACGCTGGTGGAAATGCTGGTGGTGATCGGCATCATCCTGCTGCTGATTACCATTGCGCTGCCGGTGATTAACCGAGCGCGCAAGACCGCCCTGCGTACCCGCATGGCGGCGGACCTTCAGGTGATCGCCATGGGCCTAGAAGCCTACAAAGGCGATTTTAAGGATTACCCGCGCCTGGACTACACGCTCTGGGTGAACAACCCTGCTCTTCCCAGCCCACTGAATACACAGCCCAACAAGGCGACATGGACGAATCCGCACGAGATTACGCCCGGCGCCGTGTTGCTGTGTTGGGCGCTGGTGGGTCCCGGACCGGCTGTCCGGCCGACTGGATCCCCGGCTAATTTCGCGGCGGACGGCGCGGACGGGCTTGGTTTCAGGGCCCGCGGAACCAGTGGTCAGGTCTACGGCCCCTACATCGCGACAGGACGCTTCAAGATTTTCGATGTTTCGAATCCGACCGCGACGGTCATCAATGACGCCCTGTGTACCATCAATGATCATTACGGCCACCCGATCCTCTATTTTCCACTCACCACGGCCAACAACAATGCCGGGGCTAAAGGCGGATTTATAGACGATTGGGTTCCTACCGCGGTGCGAACAGCAGCATCGCCGCCCATACCGGTTATTAACGCGCACGATAACATTACCGCGTTCGAGCAGGGGAGCGCGTCCGATCAGCCGATGGCCTTGAAGCGCATTCAGATGATGCTTGGTGACCAAAATCACGACGGCATCCTGGACAACGGCGAATCGCTGCCTGCAAACCTGCCGTACGTGCTCTGGTCCGCCGGGCCCGACGAAATCTATGGGCCGACTTTGGACATGAACGCACCGGACGCGGAGATTTTGAGCAAATTGTCCGGCGTGGACGACGTGACGAACCTCCCGTGATCATCTTGCGGAACGTACAAGCCCGAACATTGCCATCCCTGCGCCGGCCCGGCTACACGCTCGTCGAAATGGCGACCACGATCGCCGCCCTCATCATCGTGCTCGGGCTGATGGTGAGCCTCGCGCGCTATGTGCGCAATGCGTCGGCGGTCGAGCTGACCAAAGACCTCTTGCGGAAGTTGGACACGTTGATGGACCAGTACGAGGCCCATCATCACCAGCTTCCGACCGTATCCCCCTTCGTCGATGCGCGAACGCTCGACCCCGACGAGCAACTGCTCCAGCGGGCCGCCGTGAACAATAACCGCGACGTGGTCGCCGCTTTGAGGGCGGAGGCGGGAATGTCTTCGATGGCCTTCGGCGGCCTTCCCGAAGCGGTCTACAACGAGGCGACGCTCCGCGACGCCTGGGGCACGCCGATCGTGTTCATGCCCCAGCAGCACCCGGCGGTCGGCACGGCACTGCAAAACCGAAGGTTTTTCTTCTCCGCCGGCCCGGATCGACTGTTCCTAACCCTCGACGACAATTTGTACAGCTACGAGGAAGGCCCGGCGAAAAGGGTGTTGGGAAGGGCGAGGGTGGAGGATGGAAGATAGAGGATGCCCGGAAACCGCGCATGGTAACTTCCATCCTCTATCTTCCATTCTCCACCCTCGCTTCTTCCCCTCCCCCACTGGACACTCCGAACAATACCGCGGCACCAAAGGAGGCCCCGTGAGACATCGCCGGAAGGGCTTTACGCTACTGGAGTTGCTTGCCGTCATAGGGATCATCCTGATCCTGATGAGCATGGCGATTCTCGCCTATAAGCACGTCGATCAAGCCGCCACCTCCAAAGCCACCAAAGCCACATTGGCCAATTGTCAGGCATTGCTGGCCGAATACGAGATCAACACGCCCCTGAGCACCATTCGCGACTTGAACAACCAATCAGTTGTTTTGGTGCCCGGCACGCAGCTCGCTCCAGCCATCGTAGCTCCGACGGACGTGAATCCGGGCGGCACCGACCGTAACGGCAACGCCGTCCTTTACACGCGGAACATCATGGGGACCCTCACGCGAATCCCCAGGAACGGCCAGATGATCTCGCAGCTTCCGGCCAAGTCTCTGCTCACTGACGCGAGTGGCGCCCCAATCAGCCCGCCCGTCCTGCTCGACGGATGGAAGAACCCGATCCTCTTCGTCCCGGCCAGTGGGCTTGTCGTGAACCTTATGGTGAACAATACGCCGACCGTGTACACCGTTCGCACTTCCGGAGTCTATCCGGGCAACCCTCCGACCCCGTCGATTACCACCAACGACCGTCCCTTCTTCGCTTCGGCCGGCGCGGACGGCAATTTCACCAACGGCGACGACAACATTTACTCGTTCCAGCCCTAGCCCGCGCGGCCCGGCAGCCGCCGGACAAGAGGACGCACCGATGACCCCTGACCACAGCCAACCCCGCCCCTTCCGCCGGCCCCGCCGCCGCGGGTTCACGCTCGTCGAGATGCTGGTGGTGATCGGGATCATCATCCTGTTCGTGACGCTGGCGATCCCCGCGATCAGCGCCATCACCGGTACCCGCAGCATCAGCGCCGCCGAGAACCAGATCTCCGCCGTCCTCGCCCGCGCCCGCGAAGAGGCCATCGGCATCCAGGATTACCGCGGCGTCCTCTTCTACATCGACCCGCGTGAAGACCGCGTGGTTGCCGCCCTCGTGCGGTCGGCGGACTTGCAGGGCGTCTCCACGCCCAACGGTTTACCGGTCCTCATGCTCGATGCTGTTGAGAACCGCGACTACCTCATGATGCCCCAAGGCATCCGGCTGCACACGCTCTACGACGATCCCAACTGCCGTTACCTCGGATTCAACCCCGTGCCGGGTTCCACCGAGAACGTGCGTTTCGGCGGAGTGATTCTGTTCGACGGGCAGGGCCGCCTCGTCAGCAAGCCGTATGGGCTGGAATGGCAAGCGCCCGATCCCGCCAACCTTCCCAACGGCAAGATCCCCAGCGGGATGTCCGCGCTGCTGAAAGTGCCGCCAGGGACCTACTTCGTCCCGACCAACGGCTCGCCCAACAACCCGCTCCGCTCACAACTGGGCCTCATCCTTTTCGATTACGCGCCGTTCAAGAGCCAGAGCTTCACCGATGGCGACCCCTCCCTCGACCCCAACGCCGATTACACCAGCGAG
>JAQGHP010000262.1 GCA_028288775.1 Phycisphaerales bacterium
CCCCACCCCTGCCCTCCCCCGGAGTACCGGAGGAGGGAGGAAGGATCCCGCCGATGCTGCAACGCGCCCTGCGTTCGGTACAGGTGCTGACCGGGCTGGACAGAATTGCAATCTCATTGCGACAATGTTGCCGCGGAGGTCCTGCAAAACATTCCAATTAATCACCCGCCCGGAGCGCAGCCGGCCACCGCGCCCGCGGCAACGCAATCCGGGCAGTGATTCGGGGACGTACCGCGATCGGTCGGGACGCGGCGTTGAGGTGCAAGTTGTCGCAACGAGGTACTATTCGCCGATGGCTCGCCTGCTGCGTATCGCCTTCCGCGCACCGCCAGCCGCGGACCGTGCGGCGATGGGCTTTCGCGACGCTTTCGGCATTTTCGATGCTTTTGTCTGTGGCGGCGGCCGTGATGTGGTGCCGAAGCTACCAAGGGGGCGAACATTGGAGATTTGTCGCCCAACCCACCGGTCAGGTCCCCTCTTTTGCCCCGCTGACGGATACGGTCTTTCGCCACCGATGGCTCGGATCATCGAGAGGACGGATTCAGTTTCTTGAGCAAGAGATTCCCGAGTACTCGTACAACGGCCGCTCAATATCGACCCAACCCACCGGATATCAGACAGGGTGGTCCACGCTGAGCCCGTCTTTCTTCCTGAACGGCGCGAAAGGCGAGCGATATTGGCATATCCCTGGACTTGAATTCTGCTCACACCCGCTTCCCGCGTCCCATACGGCCGCGACGTTGAGCATGATGTGGGACGTCCGCCCCATTAATGGATATTCTTACACAACCTTAACTGGGAATCGGTCGTTCATCTTGTCATGGTGGGTGCCGGTTGTAGCCACTTTGATCCTTCCTGCGATTCGGGCCCGCGGACATTGGTGCCGAAGACGTGAGGAACGTCGCCGGCTTCACAACCTCTGCCCCGCCTGCGGCTACGACCTCCGCGCCACGCCGGACCGATGCCCGGAATGCGGGCCAATCAAAGCTGCCGCATGAACGCGACGAGGTCGGACTTTTCGTCCTTGTTCAGCTTCGTTTGCAGCACGATGTTGAAGAACTCGACCGTGTCCTCCAGTGTCAGGCAGCGGCCATCATGCAGGTATGGGGGGCTGTCCTTGATGCCGCGGAGCGTGAAGGTTTTGATCGGGCCGTCGCCGGGCTCGGTGGTGAAGCGCTCCAGGTGCAGATCGTGCAACTGGTGATCCATGTACGACTCTTGCGCGAGATGGCAATTGGCGCACTGGGCCTTTCCGAAGAAGAGCTTTTCACCGCGCATCTCGGCTTCGGTGGCCAGGGCCGGGTTCAGGCGGTTGGTGGCCGGGTCGAGCTTGTGCGCGGGCGGGAAGTCGAACATGTTCTGCATCTGCGCCATGTGGCTGACCTGCACGCGGTCGAGAATCATTGCGCCTTTCTTGAAGGCGTGACGCTGGTCGCCATTGAAGTAGGCGGTGCGCTCTTCGAACTCGGTGAAGTCTTCGACGCTGCGGAGCGAGCGTTTGGAGCCGTGGATCTGCTGATTGAACACGCCGCGGAGGCTGACCGTATCGACGCGGAACCGTCGCTGCTGGGGGCGGTCGTCGGGGTTGAGGTGGAACTGCGCGGTGGTGTGCCCGTTCACGTGACAATCCAGGCAGGTCACGCCCAGCGAGGGCTGGGCCGATTTGCGGTCATCGGTCGGGTTGAACTCTTCCTGCGGCAAAGGCGTCAATAGCAAGCGCAGGCCGTCGAGCTGCACCGGCGTGAGCAGGTCCTTGAACAACCGGTAGTAGTTGTTGATCGACACGATTTCCCCGCGCGAAACGTCGCCGAGCTCCGGGCGATTGGAAAGAAACATCGCCGGGGGGAATTCGGGCAGGAATGCGTCGGGAAGATCGAAATCTACATCGAAGCGCTGCAGGCGGGGGAACTGCGTTATCTGCACGGCGGGGAAGACCTGTCCGCCGGTCGCCTGCTTGGGGTGCGGCAGCGGCGGGTAGGGAAAGACCCCCTGCTGGTGAATTTCCTCGGGCTTCATCGACGCAAGCTTGTCCCAGTCCGCACCGGCCCGGAGCCGGGCGGTCGGGCCGACGCACAGCGGTTTGCCGCGCGACATCTTCATCTGCGGATCGAGGTGCGGCGTCAGGTCGTACCGCGACTGCAACAGCTTGGCCTGCTGCGCCATGACCTTGGGTTTGTCCGCCACGTCCTGCCCCATCGTCTCTTCAAATGTCTGGCCCGGATGCTTGGCGTTGAGCGGGTCGCGGTAGAAGTCGAATCCTTTCACTTTGCCTTGATCGGGTTGTTCCTGAAACGCGGTGGACGAAGCCGGCGCATTGTCGGCCGAGGGGATGCCCGTGCGGTCGTGCTCCGACTTTTGTTGTTCCGGTCGGGTGGCCGGCGCCGCCCGCGGCGTTTGCGCGTCCATTACAGCGTCCGGTTGCGACTGCGCCGCCGGGGCGGCGGGCTTCTGAACCTGAGCCCGGGCAATGCCTAGCGAAATGACGACGGCCATCGCGAGCGACGGGAGCGCGAAATAGGCCCCTGTTGTGGGCATGAGCTTCGATCGCATGAGCGGTTCTCCTTCCGCGGAAGTGAAATGACCCGGAATTGGCAAAAGATCGATGCCGCCGCATCGACTTGCATTAGGATGGAAATAACTCAACCCGCCCTCGCCCGTCCACCCCGGAAATTCTGCAACGCTGGTTGCCGCAAGGGGCATGCGTGAGCAGAATATCCCAGTGGGATTGAAAGATATTGCGGCGGGATTGACCCTAATTCTTTTCGACGCGTAAACCGCCGAAGGGTCTGGTAGGTATAATTGACGCCTCGAACGAGACCCCCGGCATGATTCATCGAAACAAGATCCTATCCATCTTCGCATTCTCCGGCGTACTGGCCGCGTTTTCCTTGACGCGCGGGGACGATGCGCCGGCGCGGCCGGCCATCGATTTCGTGCGGGACGTGCAGCCGATCTTTGCGGCCAATTGTTACGAATGCCACGGGCCGCAGAAATCGAAGGGTGCCTTGCGGCTGGATGCCCGGCCGCTGGCGATCAACGGCGGGGCTTCCAAGGCCGCGATCGTTCCGGGTAGTAGCGAAAAAAGCGTGCTCATCCATCGCGTGCTCGGCGAAGGGGATGAAGAACGGATGCCGCTCAAGCATGCGCCGCTGACGGCGGCGCAGATCGCGACATTGCGGGCGTGGATCGACCAGGGGGCGAAATGGCCCGAAGCGGCGTCCGTCGCCGGGGCGACGCTGCATACGCATTGGTCGTTTATCAAACCCGTGCGGCCGGAATTGCCGGCGGTGAAGAACAAGGCGTGGCCGCGGAATCCCATCGATAATTTTGTCCTCGCAGCATTGGAGAAAGACGGGCTCGGTCCTTCATCCGAAGCGGATCGCTATACGCTCATTCGGCGGGTTTCGCTCGACCTCATCGGGCTGCCGCCCACGCCTGAAGAGGCGGATGCGTTTGTGAAGGATGATTCGCCCGACGCATACGAAAAGCTCGTGGACCGCCTGCTCGCCCGCCCGCATTACGGCGAGCGCTGGGCCCGGCGGTGGCTCGACCTCGCCCGCTACGCCGACACCAATGGCTTCGAGAAAGACCGCCCGCGCACGATCTGGCCCTATCGCGATTGGGTAATCGATGCGCTCAACAAAGACATGCCGTTCGATCAGTTTACGGTTGAACAGCTTGCGGGCGACATGCTGCCCAACGCCACGCCGACGCAAAGGATCGCCACCGGCTTCCATCGCAACACGATGCTCAACGAGGAAGGCGGCATCGACCCGCTCGAGTACCGCTTTCTCGCCACCGTCGATCGCATCAACACCACGGGCACCGCATGGCTCGGATTGACGGTCGGCTGCGCCCAGTGCCACACGCACAAATACGACCCGATCTCGCACAAAGAGTATTACCGGCTCATGGCGTTCCTTAACAACGCGGATGAGCCGCAAATGGAAATTCCAAATGGCGAGGTGCTGGCGCGCCGGAAAGAGATCGAAGCGAAGATCGCGAAGATGACGGCGCTGCTGCCCGAGAAATTTCCGGTCGAAGCGCCGGTGAAGTGGCAAACCCCCGCCGTCGTCGCCACGACGGCCGCCGGCGGCATTCCAGAGCCGGCAGAAGACGGCGCGTGGAAATTCACCGGCCCTTCCCCCGATCGCGACACCTACACGCTTGAATTCGATTCGGGCGCTGGCGCGGTCGATCGCATTCGCCTTGAGACATTAAAGGATGGAGAAATCGGCCCCGGCCGCACGCCGCATGGGAATTTCGTGCTGAGCGAATTCACGGCGAGCGTCGCGCCCAAGGACGCGCCGGAAAAAGCCCGCCATGTGAAATTCGTCCGCGCCGAGGCAGACCATTCCCAAGGCGGCTTTCCCGTCGAGCACGCCATCGATGGTAATGCCGCGACGGGCTGGGCGGTCGATTTAGGCAACGGCAACCGCATCACGGGGCACGCCGCGACGTTCTATTTGGAAAAGCCGATCAATCTCCCGCAGGGCGGGCATTGGACAGTGAAGCTCGATCAGCAGTACGGCGAACGCCACACCATCGCCAAGCTCCGGCTCAGCCTTGGATCGCAATCACCCGATTTATCCGACGCGAAGGATTTTGCCGAGCGCCGCCGGGCCGCTTTGGATAAGGCCTACGCGAAGTGGGAAGCGCGCGAGTCGGAGAAAGCGGTGAAGTGGACGGTGCTCCGCCCCACCGACATGCAGAGCAGCAAGCCATTCCTCACGCTGCTCGATGACAACTCCGTTCTCGCCGGCGGCGACGTGGCAAAAAGCGTCACGTACGACCTGACGTTCCGCCCCGAACTTCGCGGGATTACCGCCGTGCGGCTGGAGGCCCTTCCCGATGACAGCCTGCCTGGCCGTGGCCCGGGGATGATCTATTACGAAGGCCAGCCGGGGGATTTTTTCCTGAGCGAGATTTCCCTTCAGGGCGACGGGCAGCCGCTGAAGTTCAACAAAGCGGCGCAGACCGACGGATCATCCGCCGCGATGGCCATCGATGGCGATCCGCAAACGGGTTGGTCCATCGGCAACGGCGAGGGCCGGGCTCACGCTGCCGTCTTCAGCCTCCCCGCGCCTGTGGGCGAGGCGAAGGAACTCAAGCTGCACATGCTCTGCGAGCGGTATTTTGCCGCCGCCCTCGGGCATTTCCGTATTTCGGTCACGAGCGATCCGCGGGCCGCGGGGCTGTCTGACGTCCGCCCGCCGGATGTTGAAGAAGCCCTGGCTACACCCGCCGATCAGCGCACCGTTGCGCAGCGGGACGTCCTTCGCCGGCAATTTTCTAGCGTAGCTACCGAGCTGACATGGCCGCGAAAGGAGATCGACGACCTGCGCAAGACTCTGCCCGAATTAAAGACGACGCTGGTGATGCGCGAGCGGCCCGCGGGGCACGCGCGCCCGACGTTCCTGCAACACCGCGGGGAGTTCTTGCAGCCGAAGGAAGAACTTCAACCGGGCGTCCCCGCGTTCCTCCCCCCGCTGCCCCAAGGGGCATCGGCGGATCGACTGTCGTTTGCGCGGTGGCTGGTGTCGGGCGAGAACCCGCTGACGGCCCGCGTGCAGGTGAACCGGCAGTGGGCGGCATTCTTCGGGCGCGGGATCGTGCGGACGCAGCAGGATTTTGGCACGCAGGGGGAGCCGCCCTCGAATCAACCGCTGCTCGATTGGCTGGCCACGGAATTCGTGCGCGAGGGATGGTCGATGAAAAAACTGGACCGGCTGATCGTCACCAGCGCGACGTATCGGCAGGCATCGCGCGTGTCGCCTGAACTCCTC
This sequence comes from Phycisphaerales bacterium, assembly GCA_028288775.1. Taxonomy (GTDB): domain Bacteria; phylum Planctomycetota; class Phycisphaerae; order Tepidisphaerales; family Tepidisphaeraceae; genus RYN-428. The sequence goes on from JAQGHP010000262.1 coordinate 5,787, forward strand.
GCCCGCGACCCGGACAACACGCTGCTGGCCCGCGGGCCGCGATTCCGGCTCGAAGCGGAATTGATCCGGGACGGGGCGCTCAAGTCATCCGGGTTATTGTCTGAGAAGATCGGCGGGCCGAGTGTCTTTCCGCCGCAACCAGCTTCGATCACCACGGAGGCGACCTACGGCGCGCTGGCCTGGAACACGAGCAAGGGGGAGGACCGCTATCGCCGCAGCTTGTATACGTATTCCAAGCGCACCGCGCCGTACGCGCTGTTCAGCACCTTCGACGCTCCCAGCGGCGAAGCCTGCGTCGCCCGGCGCGAAGTGTCCGACAGCCCGCTGCAGGCGCTGTCATTACTGAACGACACGGTCTTTGTGGAAACGGCGCAGGCATTAGGCCGGGTCGTGGCGGCTTCGCAGGAATCGGACGACGCACGGGCGACGGAGGTTTTCCGCCGATGCCTCACGCGCCCGCCTGCGAAAGAGGAGCTTGCGCTGCTCGTGCAATTCGCGCACGACCAACGGGAACGGTTCGCGAAGAAGGAATTGGACGCGGGAAAGATCGCCGGGCCGGGCAAGGCGGGCGATGCAGATGCGGTCGAGCGCGCGACGTGGACGACGGTCGCCCGGTCGGTGATGAATTTGGACGAGGCCGTGACGAAGGATTAACGATGAACCCCATGCAACGACAACTGCTCGGGATCACCCGCCGCCATTTCTTCCGCGAGTGCGGCGTGGGGGTCGGCAAGATCGCGCTGGCTTCGCTGCTGACGGGCGCGCTGGAGCGCGGGGCGCAGGGCGCTGCTTCGTCCGACGCCGCGGCGCCAGGCTCGGATTCGCTCGCGCCCCGCCCGCCCCACTACCGCGGCAAGGCGAAGTCGGTCATTCACCTGTTCATGGCGGGCGCGCCAAGCCAGCTCGATTTGTTCGACTACAAGCCCGAATTGGCCAAGCTGGAAGGCAAGCCGCTGCCGCCCTCGGTCATCGGCGGGCAGCGCTACGCGTTCATCCGGCCGGATGCCGCGGTGCTCGGGCCGCGGTTTAAGTTCGCGAAACACGGGCAGAGCGGCGCGGAGATTTCGGAAATTCTGCCGCACCTGGCGACGATCGTGGATGACATCTGCATGGTCAAGAGCGTCCACACCGACCAGTTCAATCACGCCCCCGCGCAGATCTTTTTCAACACCGGCTTCCAGCAGCCGGGCCGGCCGTGCATCGGGTCGTGGGTGACCTACGGCCTGGGCGCGGCGACGCAGGACCTCCCCGCGTTCGTCGTCATGTCCACCGGCGCGGGAATCAGCGGCGGCGCGGCAAACTGGTCGAGCGGCTTCCTCCCCACGATCTACTCCGGCGTCCGCTTCCGCAACCAGGGCGACCCGATCCTCGACGTCTCCAGCCCGGACGGAATCGACCCCCGCCTCCAGCGCGATTCGCTTGATTTGGTCGGCGCGATGAACCGCCGTCGGCTCGGCATCGCGGGTGACCCGGAGATCGCCACGCGCATCAGCCAATATGAAATGGCCTACCGCCTGCAAACTTCCGCGCCGGAATTGATGGACCTGAAGAGTGAGAGCAAGGCGACGCTCGATTTGTACGGGTGCGACCCGCAGAAGCCTTCGTTCGCGCGGGCGTGCCTGCTCGCCCGCCGGATGATCGAACGCGGCGTACGTTTCATCAACATCTACCACGAAGGATGGGACGCTCACTCCGACGTCGTCGGCAACCACCGCACCCACTGCGCCGAAACGGATCAGGCCTCCGCGGCGCTCGTGAAGGATTTGAAGCAGCGCGGATTGCTCGACGAAACGCTGGTGATCTGGGGCGGCGAATTTGGCCGCACACCGATGGTCGAGACGAACGCGTCGCTCGGCCGCAGCATGGGCCGCGACCATCACCCCACCGCCTTCACCGTCTGGCTGGCTGGCGGCGGCGTCAAAGGCGGCCAGGTCATCGGCGCGACTGACGACCTGGGCTTCCACATCGCCCAGGACCCCGTCCACGTCCACGACCTGCAGGCCACGATCCTGCATCTCCTGGGCTTTGACCACACGAAGCTCACATACCATTTTCAAGGGCGGGATTTTCGCCTGACGGACGTGTTTGGGAACCTGGTGCCACGGATCTTCTCTGCCTCGTAGTGGGCACGAACGTGAAGCAGGCCCGGCGGCTCCGACAGCCGTTGGAAGTGGCTGTCCTTAACCGCACCTCCGCGGTCCAGGGGGAGGGAAAGGGATGAAGACTACGGAGCAGGCAATTCCCACCGCACGATCACCCCGTCTTCCTTCCCCTCCGTGGAGCGCCACGCGTAAATCGCACGGGCCTTTGCGCTGAAGATGATGCCGCTGGGTTTGAATGGGACTTCGGGGCCGAGCTTTTCCCACGTTTTGCCGCCGTCGGATGAAACGTAGAGCTGCTTTTCGATCGGCACTACGAGTTTGCCGCCGGTAATTTCTATGGGGTTTGCCTTTGCCGGGCCGGGGAGTTTTTCCCAGGACTTGCCGTGATCCGCGCTTTTAATCAGCCCTGCGCCCCAGAGAGTTTGCCAATAGATCGTACCGTCCGTCGCAACGCACGCCGGGCCGCTGGGGCCGCAGTCGGACGTCTTGGCCCAGGTTGCGCCGCCGTCTTCGGTGCGGAAGATGGCGAAGGGGATTTGCTTGCCGCCGTCCTGTTTCCAGCCCGCGGCGTTTACCACATAGGTCTTGGAATCGAAGACGATCACGTCGTTCGAGAAATTGGTTTTCTCAGGGAGCTTGTCGCCGATCTTTTGCCAGGTCTGCCCGCCATCCGACGACTTCTCGATGCTGCGATCCTGCTCGTGATGTCCGACGAGTAGGGTCTTGCGGTCCGGGTCAGTGAAATCCACGCCGATTGCGTCAACGTGCGTGATTTTCCCCAAAGGGGTGAAGGTCTGCCCGGCGTCTGTCGTCTTGAAAACGCCCGGGCCGTTGTAGCTGCCGCTCACCCAAAAGACCTTGGAATCCTTGGGGTCGAAAACGATTTGGTAGGGCCGATTCCGGATCTGCTCCGCGTCTTTTTCGCCGAGCTTTTTCCAGGTCTTCCCCCCGTCTGCGGAGATCCAAAGCCCCGCCTCGCTGACACCGGCGATGACCTCGGCCGAATCCGGGACCGCGGCCATCGTGGTGACCCCGGCGTAGCCCCACTTCTCGCCGCCGACGCCGTCGGTCACGTTGACCCACGCGCCCGCCGGGGGCTTTTCCTGAGCCCGCGCGGTCGCGGTAAACAACGACATTCCGATCCACAGGGCACTCGCCGCGAGGGTCGCAATAGAAGCCTGACTTTTACGCATACGTACTCCTGCACGACCCCGGCGGGATGTTCCTACCGTACAGCATCCGGCAGCCGGGCCTTTGTCGCAACGGCACGGCCCAGAGTCAATGGCCGCCCTGCTCCCTCCTCCGGTCATCAGGGACCCCCTCCCTAACCCTCCCCCGGAGTACCGAGGGCGGGGAAAACGCAAGTCGCCCGAAGTGTCACTCCCCTGTATATGCGTCAATGGGCGATTTAACTTTTCGCTGCCGCCCCGTCCTACCCTTCCGTTCCCACGCTTTGCCCGGCGCATGGTATAGAGAATTGCTCGCAGTCGCCGGGCCGGACGGACCGATGCAAGGAACCGCGAGCCGGCCATCGCGTATAATTGCCCGGCGGACAAAAGCGGCTTTGCAAGGCAGGGAATGATCCAACCATCGCGCGCGATCCTCGGCTCCATCGGCATGCTTTTGGCTTGCCACTTCTGCGCTGCCGTCGGCTTGGCGCAATCGGCCCCCGCCATCGATTTCGATCGCGACGTCCGCCCCATCCTTTCCGAGAATTGCTACGCCTGTCACGGCCCCGACGCCAAACGCCGCAAGGGGGAACTGCGGCTCGACACGCGCGACGGCGCGTTCGCCAAGACCGGCGACAAGGCCATTATCGTCCCGGGGAACAGTGCCAAGGGAGAACTCGTCCGGCGGATCGCGGCGACCGATGACGACCAGATGCCCCCCACCAAGAGTGGCAAGAAGCTCACTGCCGCTCAAATCGATACGTTGCGCAAGTGGGTCGAAACCGGGGCGGCCTGGGGAAAGCATTGGGCATACGTGCCGCCCGTGCGGCCGGCGGCGCCCGCCGTGAAGAATGCGAATTGGGTTCGCAATCCGATCGACGCTTTCGCGTTGGCGAAGCTTGAAGAAAAGGGCTTGGCGCCCAGCGCGGAGGCCGACCGGTACACGCTCATCCGCCGACTGAGTTTGGATCTTTTGGGGCTGCCTCCATCGGTCGAGGAAGTGGACGCGTTCGTCAACGACGCTTCGCCCGATGCCTACGAGAAGCTCGTCGATCGCCTGCTCGCCTCCAAGCGCTACGGCGAAAAGATGGCGCTCACCTGGCTCGATCTCTCCCGCTTCGGCGACACCAACGGCTATCACCACGACAGCACCCGCCAGATGTGGCTGTGGCGCAATTACGTGATCGATTCGTTCAATAACAACAAGCCCTTCGACCAGTTCACCATCGAGCAACTGGCCGGCGACATGATGCCCAGCGCCACGGTCGAGCAGAAAGTGGCGTCAGGGTTTAACCGCAACACGCGGTTCAACGAGGAAGGCGGAGCCGACCCCAAGGAGTTCGTCGTCCAGTACGCAATGGACCGGGCGAACACGCTGGGAACAATCTGGCTGGGAATGACGGTGGGCTGCGCCCAGTGCCACACGCATAAGTACGACCCGCTCACGATCAAGGAGTACTATCAGCTCTACGCGTTCTTCAACAGCATTGAAGAGCCGATGGTGAGCATGAACCACGACCAGCCGTTGCCGCCCCTGCTGCGGGTAGCGCCGCCGGAATTGGACAGGCAGATCGCGGACGCGAAAGCGAAACAGCAGGAACTGGAGAGCCGGATCGGTGAAGAGGTCGCGAAGATCGATTACCACGATCCCGGCCCCGAATCCGATGCGACTGCCGAGGCAAAACCGCCGGAGGATTTCGTCTGGGTGGAGGACGATCTTCCCAAAGGCGCAACCCCCGCAAACAACGGGGGCGACGGCGGCTGGGTGTGGGTCACGGACCCCGTCTTCAGCGGCAAGCGCGCCATGAAGCGCAGTGGCGGCGGCGTTCATCAGCACTACTTCACAAACTCCCCCCAGCAGCTCCACGTCGGCCCCGGCGACAAGCTCTTCGCCTACGTCTACCTCGACCCGCAGCACCCGCCCAAATCGGTCATGCTCCAGTACAACCTCGGCGGGGCCGACTGGTACCACCGCGCCTACTGGGGCGAAGACGCGATCGAGTACGGCAAAGGCGCCGGCGATCCCGCCCACCATCGCGCCGGCGATCTGCCGGAGCTGGGAAAGTGGACCCGCTTGGAAATTGATTCGGGACTGCTGAACCTGCCGCCCGGCACGGTGATTCAGGGAATGGCGTTCACCGCGTTCGACGGCGTCTCGTACTGGGACAAGGCGGGCATCTTCACCGCCACGCCCCAGGTGCAGGATCAGCGCTATCTCGTTTCGCAATCGCTCTGGGAAGCGCGCGTTCGCGGCGGCGCGGAGCCGAAGGTGCCAAGCGACGTCGCCGAAGCCGCGAAGCTGGACGCCGCAAAGCGCAGTGAAGAGCAGTCCAAAACCCTTCGCGAGTATTATTTTCGCAACGTCTATAGCGGCGCTGAGCTCGCGCTGGCCCCGCTCAAGAAACAGATCGAAGAGCTGTCGGCTGACGTCAAAAAACTTGAGGAATCCGCACCGACAACGATGGTGTCGGCGGAGATGGCCGAGCGGCGCAAGGCGTTCGTGCTGCTCCGTGGGAATTTCGAAACGCCCGCCGAGGAAGTCACGCCCGATGTCCCGGCAGTGTTCGCGCCACTGGGCGATCGGCCGCACAATCGGCTCGGGCTCGCACAGTGGGTGGTGGACCGCAAGCAGCCCCTCACGGCGCGCGTGACGGTGAACCGCTTCTGGCGGCAGATGTTCGGCACCGGGATCGTCAAGACGCTGGGCGATTTCGGATCGCAGGGCGAGCGGCCTACGCACCCTGAACTGCTCGACTGGCTGGCCGTCGAGTTCATGGACAGCGGCTGGGACGTGAAGCACACGATGCGGCTGATCGTCACGTCCGCGACCTATCGGCAAACGCCGCGGGTCGTGGCGCAGGCGGACCAGATGGATCACGACGATCGCCTGCTCTGGCGCTCGCCGAGGTATCGACTGTCGGCGGAGGAAGTCCGCGACAACGCGCTTGCCATCGCCGGGAGCCTGAGCCCCAAAATCGGCGGGCCGTCGGTCATGCCCTACCAGTCGAAGGATTTTTACAACGGCAAGTTCGAGGAATGGAAATGGCAGCAGAGCACCGGCGAGGATTTGTACCGCCGGGGCATGTACACGTTCTGGCGGCGGACGAGTTTGTACCCCACGTTCGTCATGTTCGACGCCCCCAGCCGCGAGGTGTGCATCGCCGACCGCTCGCGCACGAATACGCCGCTGCAAGCCCTGGCCGTACTGAACGACCCGGCGTTCGTGGAGGCCGCCCGTGTCTTCGGCCAGCGGATCATGCTGCACGGCGGCCCGTCGGTTCTGGAGAAGCTGACGTACGCCTTCCGAACCGCGGTCGCCCGCCCACCAACGGCGGCGGAGTTGGACCTGCTGAAACAGACGTTCGCGGATGAACTAAACCGGTATGCAAAAGATGCCGCGGGCGCGAAGGCGCTCGTCTCCGCCGGCGGCTACCCGCGCCCGCCGGAGCTGGACGTGACGGAACTCGCCGCTTGGACGACGATTGGGAACGTGATTTTGAGTTTGGATGAAACGGTGACTAGGGAGTAGGCCGGCGTAGCCCCAAGGTGCTACTCCCTCTCCCTCGTACTCGGGGGAGAGGGCAGGGGTGAGGGGCCGAGCGTGAAGTAGTGTGATTCGCGAGAAGGCCATGTAGGGTGGGTGTACTCGCCCACCGTTCGTCAACCGATTGGATATCAAACGGTGGGCGAGTACACCCACCCTACATGACTCGGAATTCCGGCGCAACTTTACGGTCCGCCCCTCACCCTAACCCTCTCCCCCGAGTACGAGGGAGAGGGGACAGGAAGGATCGACGCGCTTTCTAAGGAAAATCCAATGCTCGACGATCAACTTCAATCCGCTCTAACCCGGCGCACTTTCCTGCGGCGCACCTCCGCCGGCCTGGGAGCCGCGGCTCTGGCGGCGCTGCTGAATCCCGGCCATGTTTCGGCCGCTGCTCCGGGGGGGCTTGGGCTTCTCGGCTCACCGCACTTCGCGCCCAAGGCCAAGCGCGTCATTTACCTGTTCCAGTCCGGCGGTCCGTCGCACATGGACCTCTTCGACTACAAGCCGGTTCTTCAGCAGATGCACCAGAAGGACCTGCCCAAGTCGGTCATGGGAGAGCAGCGCGTCACGCTGATGACGCGGAACCAGAGCAAGTTTCTCTGCGTGGCTTCGCCATTCAAATTCGCGCAGTACGGCCGGGCCGGGGCGTGGATGAGCGAACTGCTTCCGTTTACGCAGAAGATCGCGGACGATATCTGCATTGTGAAATCACTGCACACGGAGCCGATCAACCATGACCCGGCGGTCACGTTCATGCAGACCGGGTCAATGGTGCCCGGGCGGCCGTGCATGGGGTCGTGGACGACGTACGGATTGGGGTCGGAGAATGCCGACCTGCCGGGGTTTGTCGTGATGCTTTCGGGGACGGGCGACCAGCCCGTGACGCCGCGGTATTACCACAGCGGGTTTCTCCCCTCGCAGTTCCAGGGCGTGCAGTTCCAATCCAGCGGCGACCCGGTCATGTTCCTCTCGAATCCCAAGGGCATCGACCACGAAAACCGCGGCCGGCTGATCGACGCCGCGAACAAACTCAACGCGATCCGGCGAGATGATCTGCTCGACCCGGAAATTCAGACGCGCATTGAGGCGTTCGAGCTGGCCTACCGCATGCAGACGTCCGTTCCCGAGTTGACGGAAATTCAAAACGAGCCCAAGAGCGTGCTGGATCTGTACGGCGACGACGTGAAACGGCCCGGCAGCTACGCGGCGAACTGCCTGCTCGCCCGCCGACTCGTCGAACGGGGCGTGCGGTTCGTGCAGCTCTTCCACCGCGGGTGGGACCAGCATGGCAACCTCCCGCGCGACCTCCGCCGACAGACGCGCGAGACCGACCAGCCATCGGCGGCGCTGGTGATGGATCTGAAACAGCGCGGGCTGCTGGAAGATACGCTGATCGTGTGGGGCGGCGAGTTCGGGCGCACGAGTTATTCGCAGGGCGACATCCGTCCCGACAGCTTCGGCCGCGACCACCATCCCCGCTGCTACAGCGTCTGGATGGCCGGCGGCGGAATCAAGGGCGGCGTCGTCCATGGATCGACCGACGACTTTGGCTACAACCTGGCCGCGGACGGCGTGCATGTAAACGACCTGCATGCGACGCTGCTGCATTGCCTGGGTATCAATCACGAACGATTGACGTTCCGGTTCCAGGGCCGCGATTTCCGGCTGACGGACGTGGCGGGGAAAGTGGTAACGCCGCTGCTGGCGTGAGTCGAGGGAACAGGCTATCGCCCCGCGAGGGCTTGGGTAATATGCACTCTATCAAATCCGTTATGAAAAGTGCCTTTAAATCGGTCAAAATCGGTCAAAACGGGAGACGAAACCCCTGCCGCGGACTGGAAATGCGGTTTTAGGTCGCGCGGCCGGCGGGCATCGGTCATGGCGGTCGGTCACGATGGAAGTGGCCCGTCCATT
>JAQGHP010000271.1 GCA_028288775.1 Phycisphaerales bacterium
CGTAAAGAACGCCTTCCCAACGGTCACGTCCGATCGGTTTTATTTGCAAATGCTGGCTTTGGGATTCCAGTCGGACATCGCAAGATTACTAACCAAACTACTCCTTCCGGACGGCTATTTGCCGCAGGGTGGGCCGGCGTCCAACGCGGCCATCGACCTCTTCTTTTACCGAACCGATTGCCAGATCGAGCAGGAGCTTGCTGTCTTAGGCGCGCGTTACACCCGATTTACGGATGGCCTCGATGGTTCGTTTCGGCGCGCGGACCGCGCATCCCAGGTTGCCGAGATCTTTGAACGGAATTTGGAACGGATAGGTTTGCGGGTCAATCTAAAAAAACTAGCTGAATGCGGTTGGCAGCCTGTCGGTGCGGAGCGGGTAATGTGCGGAGTTCGGACAAATTCTCCAAAAGGGACGCAACTTCCGCGCGAGGTCATAAAGCGTCTAGTCGATGACTGCGACAGCCTTCTTCGTGGCGCTCGCACCGTGGCTCCGCACACGCTTACAGGCTTGGCGCGGAAACGACGCGCCTTACAAGGCTCGCTGAATCAAGGTAGCCAGGCCCGCATCGCTCCGGTTCGCGATCTTCAACGCCGCCTTTATCAGGTCGACGGCCTCATCCTTGTCGCATTACGGCGGGTGCATATTCATTGCAATCGCCAATGGTTCACCAAAGGCAAAGATTTTGATGAAGCGGCCTCGTTGTCAGAAGCCTGGCGGTTTCGAAAAGGAACGCATATTTCATTCGCCGCAGCGTGATCTGCCAAATTCTAGCCCTTTTTCCGTGGCCGCTTGGCCAGGGCAAGCGCGCCCAGCGCGAGTAATCCAATGCTTCCCGGCTCGGGGATCGCGGCCGCGCCGAGGTCGCCCGTGCTGAATCCCCCGGCGGCAAACTGGAAGACCCGCGCCTCGTCCACCACGCCCGCGTAGGGCACTGGTTTGTCCTGAAGCCACTGCCCGATGGTCAGGGAATCCGTCGCTATGGCGGGGGCGTAGCTCGACACGGAAACCGCGGGGAACGGCGCAGTGCCGTTCACGTAGACGGTGAACGAATTGCTCGGGCCCTGTTCCACCATCGCCAACTCCACCGGAGATCCGGGTACGACCGCTACGCCGCTGGGCACGATGGTTGATCCGACGATGCCGACGTATTGCCCGCCGCTGATGCCGATGCCCGCGCCCGTTGCGCCGAAGCCGTTGTAGACGACATCCGCCGGCGCAGTGCTGCTCGGGTTCACGTACGCTTCGATGCCGAAGTCCACGGTCAGCCCCGGCGTCGCGGTGGAGACGTAGCGCGAATCGACGTTCACAAACCGCATCGCGAACGAGCTGCCGGGCGCGAGGGCGGTCGGGTCGTAGAAGGTGTTGCCGACCTTCGTGGCATTCGCGGCGGTGATGCTGTCAACCGTCTGCGTGTCGCCCGGAGCAAACGCGACGGCGGGTGGCGCATCGCTCTCCCCCAAGTGAAACTTGCGAAGGTCGGTAACCGTCGCCCGCGCGACTGTCGATGTCATGACCGCGATGCCAATTCCCCCGGCGATGAGAAATTTCCGGCGCATGATTGCCTCCGAGCGAAAGCGAAATGGCCGAGGCCCACGGGAGGTCCTCAGGATGGGCATCCAGTGTAATCCGCGAATGTGCAAGGCAAACAAAAAAATCTTGCTGTGTTTACAAAAATTGAAGAATCTGGATTCTCGCATGCGAGGTGTTTCTCCGAGGGCACAATCAGCGGGCATGACGTCGGTTGCTAATCCTCAGATGCCAAACGGCCGATCCTTCCAGTGATGCGGGGCATTGTTCGGACTCACAAGAACAACAACCTCGACTTCCTGCGGCTCCTGTTTGCCGTGGTAGTTGTGTTTTCTCATTCCTATCCTTTGACGCAGGGTGAAAAAGACCAACGAGAGCCGCTCTGGCTCGCGACCGGGGGGCTCTTTTCCTTTGGCACGGTTGCGGTCGCGTTCTTCTTCATCACCAGCGGCTTCCTCATCACCGCAAGCTTGTTGAAGAGCCCGACCAGGGTCGACTACGTCAAACGTAGGTGCCTTCGCATTCTTCCCGGCTATGGGATGGCCTTGATCATCTCGATTCTCGTGATCGCGCCGTTCGCGACGGCGGCGGGAAGCTCCGTCTGGCGTCAATTCCTCGCGCAGGCAATATCCTTCGACCCCCTGAGTGCTAAAGACGTCTTCCCGTCGAACCCTCTTCCGGGGGTGCTCAATGGAAGCCTGTGGACGATCCGGTACGAAATCGGCTGCTATTTCGTCCTCATGCTTCTTGGCGCAGCGGGTTTTCTCCGTCGGCCGGGGTGGGCCGTTGCCGCATTGTTTTTCAGCTTCTTGATAGGGCCACTTATCCGATGGCATCCCATGCTCGCGGTAAACGTGCCATTGATAGGCGACAGCAAATGGTGGGGGCTATTCCCGCCTTATTTCCTGTCGGGCGTTGCGGCGTATCTTTTGAGGGATTCCATCCCGCTCCGATTGTGGCTGTTTATTGCCGCCTGTATCGCGTGCGCGGCCGCCGTGGGAACGAAAAACCCTTGCCTGGCCTACCCGACGGCGGCCGTATGCGGTGCGTACTTCGTGCTCTACCTTGGATTCAACGCCCATCTGCCGTTTCACAATTTCGGCCGGTTCGGGGATTTCTCCTACGGCACCTACCTGTACGCGTTCCCGATTCAGCAGCTCATCGTGATGTGGCGGCCGGGGATTACGCCGCTGATTCTGTTCGCCATCTCCGCACCGCTATCGGTACTGGCCGGAATGGCAAGCTGGTACGGCGTCGAGCGGCACTTCATTCGCCGCAAGCCAGCCCCGCCGGTCGCGGGTGATGCGGGGTTCACCGATGCGGCGTTCACCCACCCTGCGCCCGCCTTCAGCGACGATCGGAATGCGCGAACAGAAAACTTGCCGCACACGACGCCGCACCATGTAAACGGTAGACTTAAGCGGCGCATACTCGAACGGAGTGTCGCCACATGGGGTCCTGAAGGGAGATCGGATGCGGCTTGCGGATTTCATCCTGACGAATATCGAGCCGATTCTCGTGGACTGGGAGGCGTTCGCCCGTAGCATATGGCCGGGGGGCGGGATGGACCCCGTCGCCCTGCGCGACCATGCTAAAGACATCCTCATCGCGACCGCGTTGGACATGAACTCCGTGCAAAGCGCTGCCCAGCAGTCCGACAAGTCGAAGGGCGACGGCGAGGCCGGGACGGTCAGTGTTCGAGTAGACGGGGCGTCCGACGTGCATGCGATCGGCAGAGTGCGATCGGGTTTCGACCTGATGGCGGTGGTCTCGGAATACCGAGCGCTTCGTGCGAGCGTCATTCGACTTTGGCGCGAAAGCGCGCCGAGCCCGGACCTGCGCGACCTCAGCGACCTGACCCGCTTCAACGAGTCCATCGACCAGTCGCTCACCGAGGCGGTGCGCAGTTACACGCAGCAGGTGGACAAGTCCCGACAGATGTTCCTTGCCGTCCTGGGTCACGACCTCCGCAATCCGCTGAACTCCATCATGATGTCAGCCGAGTTGCTTTCGCGGATGGATCAGTTCGACGATGAATCGGCGGCTACGGCGGCGCAGATCCGGGCCAGTGCCGCGGCCATGGCCGGGATGATCAGTGACCTCCTTGATTTTACGGGGTCCGGATTGGGCGCCGCGATGCCGCTGACGCCCGCCGCGATGAACTTGGGGAAGCTCTGTAGTGAGGTGGCGGACGAAATGCGGGCGGCCCATCCGGCGCGCCCGCTTCGCTTTGAGCCTCAGGGCGACCTTTCGGGGGAATGGGACGGCGCACGTTTGCGCCAGGTGGTCTCCAACCTGCTCGGGAACGCGGTACAGCACGGGGTAGGCCCGATCGAGCTTTCCGCCGCGGCCGTGGGTGGCGACGTCCGACTTGTGCTTCGCAATGACGGGCCGCCGATACCGTCCCATGCAATGCTCACCCTATTTAGTCCG
>JAQGHP010000291.1 GCA_028288775.1 Phycisphaerales bacterium
GGTAAACTGCTGTTACTTGCGTTCGTTGGTCGCGACAATTGGACAATTGAAAGCGAAGGTGCATGGTGGATTCAGGCATTGTCGAAGAACCTTCCTCACAGGAATCGGGCGCACAAACCCAACAGCCAGGCGGGGGCGGGGCGCGTTCGCAGCTGGTTCAAAAGCTTCTGGACGCTTCGAGCCTTCCGCAGTTCATGGAAGGCCTGCTGACCACGCAGGCCATAACCGTCGCCGGTACGGAAGCCGCGGGGTTCCTGATCGAGCAGGGGGGAGAGAACTCCTTTAGCCTGCGTCCGATCTCGCACATCCGCCCCGACGGCAGCACCGCCGAGACGCGGACCGCCGCCATCAACGCCTTCCAGGAGCTCGTCCGCCCCTGCATCCAGCAGGGGAAGGACGGCGCGATCGAGGTCGGCGCGCCCAACGCCGAGGCCGAGACGCAGTTCTGCCTGGTCACGCTGCTGCGCGCGGATGCGAACGTCGTCGCCGTCAGCGCGGTGATCACGCGGTGCATCAACCTCGAGCGGGCCAAGCAGCGTCTGGTTTCGATGCAGCTCGTGGCCGGTTACTTCGAGCTGTTCACCTTGCGCCGCGTCGCCGAGCAGTCCAAGACCATCGCTGAAACGCACCAGCACGCGATGCAGCTTTCGACCGCGGTCGCCACCGCCGAGGGTTTCGAGTCGGCGGCGATGAACCTGTGCAATGAGCTCGCCACCCGCGCCGGCGCCACCCGCGTATCGCTGGGCTGGCTCAAGGGGCGAAACATCAAGGTGCGGGCCCTCTCGCACACCGAAGAATTTGACAAGAAGCAGGAGCTGATTGTCCTCCTCGAGAAGGTGATGGAGGAGTGCTTCGACCAGGACCAGGTCGTGCAGTACGACCCGAACGGGCAAAGCTCCGACAACGTCACACGCAACGCGCAGGCGCTTTCGCGCAACCAGGGCGGGCACGGCGTGCTCTCGCTGCCGCTGCGCAAGCGCGAGGAAATCGTCGGCGTCGTCACCCTCGAATTTCTGGCCAACCACCAGCTCAGCCCCAGCGTCTCGCGCGGGCTGGCCGTCGCGGTGGAACTTCTGGCCCCGCAGCTTTACGACCGCCATCAGAACGACCGCTGGCTTATCACCAAGACCGCCGTTGCCACCAAGGACATGGCGAAGATGCTCATCGGGCCCAAGCACACGCTGGGCAAGATCATCGCCGCGGCGGTGATCGCGGGCATCTTCATCCTGTTCCAGACAATCTGGATGCCGATGTACCACGTCAGCGCGCCGTTCCAGTTTTCGGCGATCGAGCCGCAGACCGTGAGCGCGCCGTACGACGGCTACATTGGGAAGATCGCGACCGTCGAATACGACAAGGACAAGCACCTCACCCGCAAGCTCAAGCCCGGCGACATGGTGAAGCAGGGCGACGTGCTGCTGGAGCTGGATACGATCGAAACGAAGATCAAGCTGGCCGAGTCGCAGGCCGAGATGCAGTCGCAGCTCAAGGAGGCCGAAAAGGACCGCGCCGACGACAAGACCGCCGAGGCGCAGATCGCCCTCGACAAGGCCGCCCAGGCCGGGGCGCAGGTCGCCTACCTTCAGAGCCAGATCGCCCGAGCCCTCATCCGTGCGCCGCGTGACGGGCAGATCCTCAAGGGCGACCTCGAAGACAAGCTGGGCGCGCCGGTGAAGCTCGGCGACCCGCTGTTCGAGATCGGCAGCCCCAGGAACCTGCACGTCGAGCTGAGCGTTTCCGACCGCGACATGCTCGACATCTGGCCCAAGCAACACGGCCGTTTCGCCACCAACGCGCTGCCGGATGGCAAATACGACTTCGTCGTCGATTACATCATCCCGATGGGCGAGGCCAAAGAGGGCGGCAACGTTTTCAAGGTCTACGGGACGATCGACCAGTCCAACATCAGCGACTCTTGGCGTCCCGGCATGGCAGGCGAAGCCCGCGTGGACGTGGGGCACAAGCAGATCGCCTGGATCTGGACCCACCGCCTGATGGACTTCATCAAGCTTAAGCTGTGGCTATGAATCGCAGGACTGAGGACTGAGGGCTAAGGACTGAGTGAAACGGATACGTTTCCCGTCCTCAATCTCAGTCCTCAGTCCCTGGCCCTCAGTCCTGATTTCCTATGACACTCCAACTCCGCCCCACATTTTCCGAGTCCTGGTATCGCGTGGCGAACCTGCGGGCGAAGCTGCGGCCGGGGGCGCAGATCTCGCGGCAGTTTTACCGCGGGGACCGCTGGTACGTCGTCCGTGACCCGGCGGGCAATCAGTACCATCGCCTCTCCGATGCCGCTTACCGCTTCGTCGGACTTCTCGATGGCAAGCGCACGGTCGAGCAGGCGTGGGAGTCGTGCGGCGGGGTGCTCGAAGACGACGCGCCCACGCAGCCGGAAGTCATTCAGATCCTCTCGCACCTGTATTCCGCCAACCTGATCGACGCAGACGTCACCCCCGACGCGACCGTCCTGCTCCGCCGGCACAAGCAGCTCACCAAGCGGAAGATGCAAAACCGCCTGATGAACGTGCTGTTCCCGCGCATACCGCTGTGGGACCCGGACGCGTTCCTGAAGCGCTGGATGCCGCTGGTGAAGCTGATGTTCAGCAAGTTCGGCGCGGTGGTGTGGCTTGCCGTGATTATCGCGGCAATCGTCGCGATCGCGCCCGACTGGAACGGCACCGACCACAGCCTCGTGCATGCCGCCGAGAAA
>JAQGHP010000297.1 GCA_028288775.1 Phycisphaerales bacterium
CGTAAACTGCGCGTAGTCGCCGACCGGTCTCACCATGGCGAGCGCTAAAGCCCACTGGTGGGTAAGGGGAACTTCAATTGACAACCATCCCAGGAGCGTTGATGCGGCGATCGCCATCAGCGCCAAATTTAGAAACACAATGAAATAGACGAACGTATCGTCGATGCTCCACCACCTTCGCTCTTTGTCGTTGATCGGTTCCGTTTCGCGCATGATGAAGGGGAGGGATTCGATATCGATATCCCAAGCCTTGACAATCTGCTGCAGTACTCCAATGTAGTGAACCTTCCAGGCACGATACCAGCGCAGCGTGACGAACGCGGTGAATCCCGCGGCTAACAAGAGGAGGTAGATCACCACCCCCAGGCCGGACGGCCTGAGTAGCTGGCCGCCTTTGTCGGCCGTTGCCGTGACGACTGCGGAGACGATTGCGAGAAATGCCGCTGTAATCTGAAGCTGCTTGGCGTCGGCGGCACGCAGATACTCGTTGGTCTGGATAAAGACGAGGTTAAGCGGCGCGGCATCGTTGTTGTTTGCCTTCATTCGTCACGGCCTTTGTTCTAAATTTTCGCCGTGAGCAATTAACATTAAATCAAATCGGGTACTATTCCCCTAAACAGGTGAAGCGGTCCCAATTCCCGATTGGATGGGAAGGCCGGGGTCACGCGAGTCAAGAAGTATATCGCCGCATAATGGCGTGCGCGAAGCCTGCGGCCGGTCGCTACCGTCCGAACCGCGGCGGCCTGCCGCCGCCGAAGGGGTTGCCTCCGCCGAAGGGATTTCCGCCGCCCTCGGGCGGGGTGGGCGGGGGCTCGGGCTTTTTGGTTTTGAAGTCGCCGGTCAGCTTGTCGAGGAACGTGCGGTCCAATTCGAAGGTCAGGTCCTTGTAGCTGCCCGTGACGCGGCCGGGGGGGCCGGCGTCGATGATGCGGAGCACGACGTCCTCGCCCGCTTCGCCGGGCTTGGGGCCGGTGCTGTGGACAGTGAGGGTGTAGCTGCTGGCGGGCTGCGTGGTCGGGTTTTTCTCGAGGTACTTTTCCACGCGGAGGGGGTGAAGGGCGGTCAGCAGATCGTTGACCTGGCCCTCGTCCGCGTTGCCTTCGCCGCCGGAGGAGAAGAGCCACTTGGACGGCTCGGCCGCGGGTTGTGTCGCGGCCAATTGCGTGGTCGGCTGTGTCGTCGCGGGCTGTGTCGATGCGGCCTGCGTGGTCGGCGGCGCGACGGGGCCGAGGATGGCCGCGACTTCCTTGCGGCGATCGATGGTGAACTCACGCAGGTTTGCCGGGAGAGTCGCCGGCTGCGTCGTCGCGGGGCGGTCGATTGCCAGCGTGAAGCTCTTCACTTTCTCAGGATCCATATCGACGGCGGTCTTGTCGCGGAGCGTCAGGGGCGACGCGTGATTTAATTTGTCGAACGACACCTGGCTGAACGCCACCTGTGCGACCACCGGCGGGTGGTTGGGGTCGAGCACTTTCACCCAAACTTTTTCGGCGTCGATGTCCACCGGCTGGCCGATGATCACGACCGTGCCGCCGCGGGCGCCTTGCGCGAGCAACGCCGCGAGCGCGGCAGAGGGGGAGGACGGGAGCGTTGTGGGCGTCGAGGCGGCTTGCGTGGCGGGCTGCGTCGCGGGGGCGGCGGTGGAAATCCACACCACGGCCCGCGGCTGCTCGAGCTGCGCTCCGGCTTTCTGTGCCGCGGATTCTTCGGCGAATTCGCCGGCCCGCAGGCCGGCGATCGGATCGAGCAGGCTGCCGGCTTCCGAGGGGTCGGCCTTCACCGTGGCGGGATCCGTCACCGACCAGTCGGTTCCGGTTTTCTGCATCACGAGGCGTCCGCCGCGACGGTCTACTTGAATCTGGCGGACGAGCACGGACGAGAGCGTGACGAGCTGCTTCTCGCGAAGCGACTCGGCGAGCTTGGCCGTGCCCTTGGCTAGCCGCTCGGCGAGCGTGCCGCCGGCGACGAGATCGCCCTGCTTGGCGTCGTCGGCGCGGACGTAGAGATCGGAGCCGAGGGCCGAGCGGTTGCCTACGTCGAGCTTCATCGTCTTGCCGTTGCCCGAGGCCTCGATGCGGTAGCGCGGAACCTTGAGCCCCACCGATTCGAGGTTTGCGCCGTCGAGGTCCATGCGCCCGCGGGAATGAATACTCGCGACCGCGCTCAGCACGCGGTCCACTTCGGATGCGTCCGCGGGCCAGTTGACCGGCTGTGAGAGCTTCCACTGCCCGGCGGACTTGGCGACCTCAATCGCCGGGCCTTCGGCGGGGCGGATGACGAGCTTGTCGAGGTCATCGGTCTTCACGTCGAAGAGCTTGCGGCCCTTGCCTTCGTCGGTTGCCGAGGCATCGGTGGAAGCGGTCGTCGTAGGCGCGGAGTTGTCACGGGTGGCGATGAAAGCAAACACGCCCAGGCCCAGGAGCACCACTGCGAGAATGAGAGTTGTTCTGAAGTTCATGACTCAAACCACGAAATCGTTGTGACCTGAAAACCGTTCCGCGAGCATGTTTCTTCCCGTGGCACGGGCGGCCCGCCCGTGGCTTGCGGCTACAGTCGCGGGCTCCCATGGGCGGGCCGCCCATGCCACGGGAAAGGCCTCACGTCATCCACTTAGTCCCGCCGCGACTGGTACACGAACAGCCCACAGAGCAATGCCGCCACCGGCAGGCCGATGAGGAAGATCCCCACGCGCCAGAAGGTGAGCGCGCCCGGGCTCATGGCCGCGATACGGGAGGTGTCCATGGCCGAGGGGCTCAGGGCGATCATGCTCTCCTGGTTCGCGAGCCAGAAGATCGAGTTGGTGAACAGCTCGCCGTTGCCGGGGAAGCGGGCGACCTCGAGGCGCTGCTTCTGGAGCCGCTGGTCGGGGAAGCGGACGATCGACGTGGTCGCCCAGTCGCGCGAGCCGATGACCACCAGCTTGCCCGCGCCTTTTTTCTCGGCGACCGCGCCGGCCCAGAGCGGGCCTTCGATGTCCTTGCCCTTGTCGAACGTCGGCTTGCGGCCACGCTGGAATGAATCGAAATCGGTCTCGCCCCAGCTCATGGGCTGTTGGGGGACCGGCAAAATGAGGCTCACGTTGGCCCCCGGCGCGTCGATCTTTTTCACCGGGAGCATGGGGACGATCACGCCGTCGAGCGAGTTCAGCGGGGTCGTGATCGGGTGGTCGCCATATTGATTGATGACGAAGATCGGCGGCGAGCGGCGGGCGGTCTCGATGAAGTCATCACTGGTGCCCGAGGCGGAATCGATGGGCTCATGTACCACGATCGCGTTGGTGTTCACCTCGACGCCGTAGCTGCGGAGGACGGACGCCAGGTCGTCGCCGTGCAGGGTCATCAGACACATCGCCGAGCCGGGCACGGCTTCCCACTGCCCGCCGGTCGCACCGGCCGGCGCGGGCGCGGCATCCAGCACGGCGGCGTCCTCGCGCACGTCCGTGACCTTGTACTTCCCGGCCTTCCACGCGCCGGTGGCGGCGATTTCCAACGTGTCGCCCTTGTCGTCCGCGGTGAACTTGCGGAAGGCGGAGCGCACGAGCGTCGGGTCCTTCGCATCAACCGCAAGGTCCTTGCCCTTGTCATCGGGCTCCAAGTGCTGCTTGAGCTTCTGCGCCATCATCGGGCTAGGGCCGCCCGTCTCCATGCTCCCCGTTCCGGGGAGCACGACCCACACCGCGTCCTTCAGCTCGTCGTCCGGCGGCTCGGGCGCGGGGGGCATGCCCATGCGCATTGACTGCTGCATCTGTTGCTGGGCCCACTGGCCGCTGATGTCTTTTTCGAGGACCTCGAAGTTGTAAGCCCGCAACCGGTCGGCGATGTCGCCCAGGCCTGCCGGGCCGTTGCGCGGGTCGGTGGGAGGCGGGCCGCCGTCGCGGACGAACGCCACCTTTTTCTTTTTCGCCTGCGACAGGGCGAGCATGGCGCTGGTGATCTGCTGCTCGCCGGCGAAGCGCAACCGGGGCTTCTCGCTGGACGCGCCGATCAGGCCCGTGCTGTCCCCGCTCTTCCAGACGCTGTCGAAGTCGATGACGCGGATATCTTCCTTCCCCATCACCACGATCGCGGGAGGCGGCGCTTCGGTGTCATCCGCCGGGATCAGCTTGCGGCGGACGTCTTCGAGCTTGAGCTTGCCCAGCGCCTTGGCCTTCGCGGTGGTTTCGTCCGCAATCCGCTTCATCTCGTCGAATCCGGGGATTGAATTTTTCGCATACGCGGCGATGGCCGGCGGTGTTGCCTTGTCGTCGCGGAGCTGCGCCAGGCGCTCGGAAACCAGCCGATTGCGCGCCGAGAACTGCGAAAGGAAGGAGACGAGCATGTCCCTGCCCGCGGCGTAGTCGGGGATCTTCTTGTCCAGCTCCGTTTTGATGTTTTCGTTGATCGCGTCGAGGATCTGGGGGAACGTCCGGACGGTGGTGATCGCGCCGTTCACGGTATTGACGAGCTTCTCCTGCTGCTCCTGGGGCAGCTTGGCAAGCGAGGCCTCGATGTCGCCCTGGCTCAGCTTGGAAGTTTCCTTCTCCTCGCCCGCGGCGACGGCGCGAATTTGTTCGAGCGTCTTGGGGAACCCCTTGAGCAGGTCTTCGTACGCGGACACGTTCTGCCCGTAGTCGCGCTTGAGGCGGCCGATCCAGGCGTCAAGCTTCGCGGGCTCGGTGATCGGGTCGATCGCCTCGATCTGCACCTTATCGGGGTTGCGCGAGCGGTACTGCTCCAGCACGTTGAGCACGCGCTCGTAGGTGTCCTCCTTCTGCCCGCGCTCCTCCTGCTTGAGCTTGGGGTAGAGGCTGACGAGGGTGATCTTCTCGGGCAAATCCTTCACCACCGCCTCAGTCTGCGGCTTGAGGCTGTTGGAGGCGTTGCTCGTCAGGTCCGGCCGGACGCGCATCGAGAAACGGTGGCCGAACAGCTTCAGGTCCTGCGCCTGCGCCAGCCATATCACGAACCCCGCCAGCACGAGGACGATCACCGTCGCCAGCACGACGTTCGCGCCGTACTTCATCCAGCGCTGCGACTGGTCTTCGGGAGGGGGCGGCAGCGTGGCCGCGGTTGCTTTTTCTTTGTTCGCTTCGCTCATGGCTATTCCGGGTGTGGGATGCGGAGATTACTTCCACCGCCGCGATTCGAGGATCTTGGTCGTCAGGAACAAAAACACCGCCGTCGCGGCCAGGAAGAAGACCACGTGCCCCGAGTCGATGGTGCCCTTGCTGAAATCGACGTAGCGCGTGTAGACGCCCTGGTCGGTCGCCTGACGCCAGAACGGCGAGAGCGACGAAATCTGCAATTGCAGCAAGTAAGGGGCGACAGTGAGGACGAAGAGGATGGCGACCGCGGCCACCGCCGCGACCACCTGGCTGCGCGTCAGCGACGAGCAGAACAATCCGATCGAGACGAACAGCGCCCCGACGAGAAAAATCCCCACGTACCCGCTGAAAATCGGCCCGATGTCCATCGTGCTGTACGCCTTGAGCACCGCCACATACAGCAGCGTCGGCGTGAGCAGCACGGCGAAGAACGCCAGCGCGCCCAGGAATTTGCCCAACACCACTTCGGTCTCATGCACCGGGGCGGTCATTAAGGTTTCGATGGTGCCGCTGGCCCACTCCTGTGCGAGCAGTCCCATGCACAGCACGGGCACGGCCACGACCAGTAGCCAGACCATGTTGTCAAAGATCGTGCGCATGCCGGCGGGCTGGCCCGGCTGAAAATCGCGGAAGAACAAAAATCCGCACACCGCCAAAAATAGCGTCATCACCACATACGCGATGGGCGAATAGAAATAGCTGCTCAGCTCCCGGCGGGCGATTACTGTGGCACGCGTCATTCCGCACCGCCTTTCGTGCCGACGACTTCGAAGCCGGAGCCTCTTCCTTTGTCGGACGGGCTCTTGTCTTCGTCGTAGTCCTTCGCCGGGGCTACTTTTCCCATCGCCTGATTCGCGGTCACCTGCACGAAGAATTCCTCCAGCGTCGCGTGTTCGAGGCGGATTTCCCGCAGTGCCCAGCCGTTCTGCGTGACGGTGCGGACGACTTCTTCGCGCACGTCGTACGACTCCTTAGGGCGGATGGCGACGGTCACGTAATGCTTGTCGGCGCCTTGTCCGTCAAGCACTTCGACTTTGCCCACGCCGCTCACGCGGAGCAGGGCGTTGCGCACGCCCTCGGCCGGCCCGCGGCATTCGACGAGTACCCGCGCCTGCAAACGCCGGCTCGCCCGCAATTCATCCGGCGAGCCCTGGGCCACGATTCTTCCGGCGGCAATGATGATCGCGCGGTCGCAGACCGCCTCGACCTCCGGCAGGATGTGCGTCGAAAGCATGACCGTGTGCTGCCCGCCCAACTCTTTGATGAGCTTGCGGGATTCGATGATCTGCGTGGGGTCGAGGCCGACAGTGGGCTCGTCGAGGATGAGCACGGCGGGGTTGTGCAGCAGCGAATCGGCCAGGCCGACGCGCTGGCGATAGCCCTTGGAGAGGTGCCCGATTGGCCGCCGACGCACCGCGCCCAGCCAGCAGCGTTCGATCACATAATCGATCCGCTTGCGGCGGTTGGCGCGGTCCATCTTCCGCAGCCGTCCGCGGAAATCGAGATACTCTTCCACCCGCATTTCCGTATAGAGCGGACAGCTTTCGGGCAGGTAGCCCAGGCTTTCGCGCACCTGTTCGGACTGGTGGAAGATGTCGAAGCCGTTGACGGTGGCCCCGCCGCTGGTGGGCGGCAGGTAGCAGGCGAGCATGCGGATGGTGGTGGATTTTCCCGCGCCGTTGGGCCCAAGGAATCCGATCACCTGCCCTTTGCCCACCTCGAAACTGATGCGGTCCACGGCCAGAACGTTGCCGTATGCTTTGGTAAGATTGGAAACCGAAATCACGCCAGGGATCCTCCGCGTGAAAATCGAAACAGCGCCGCCGACCGAACGCCAACGGCGTCCGGCGGCCTGCGCGGGCGTGTCTGAGAAACCTACAAAGCCCGGCCGCGCCACAAGCCCATCGCCGGCGGCCGATGCCCTTCCTCCCGTTACCGTCCAACGCGTAGCCGCGTTGCGACGTGCATCCCTCTGCCCTCCACCAAGCTGAGCCGCCCCAAAAGGTTGCGGCCATTCAGTTGGGGCGGTGATTCTACCGCCGACGAAAGGCGGAGCAAGACCCCGGGCAATCTTCGGGTGAAAATAGGACGTGCGTCCTACGCCGACCTAACACGAGTTTCTCGCCGAAGTCCTAGCCCCGGAGGGGCGTAAGGCCTTAGCCCATGGCGCAAGCCATTCTTATCTACACAAGTTCGACCGGACGGGGCGGTGCGTCACGGCAACTCGCCAATTAGCGCGATTGTAGCCGAAGAGTCCGGCATTTCTTCGATGCCGCGAAAACGACCCCAACCACCTTCACGGTCCCGCGAATCGCGAATGCGGGAC
>JAQGHP010000313.1 GCA_028288775.1 Phycisphaerales bacterium
CCGATCTGGAAGCAGTCAACATATTTTTCCATCTGCTCGACCTGCCGGGTGTCCATCACCTCGACGCAGATCGGCATGCCCAATTCGTCGCCGCACGCCCGCATCCACTGGAGGGCCTGAATGCCCAACCCCTGAAACGAATAGGGCGAAGTTCGCGGCTTATACACTCCGCCGCGAAGGATCGTCGCGCCGCCATCGCGAACGTGGCGGGCGATCTTGTAAAGCATTTCTTCGCCTTCGACCGCGCAAGGCCCGGCGATGCACGCCGCGTGCGACCCGCCCACCTTCACCACCGGCACACTCCCGCCGCCAACTTCCACAACGCTGTCGTCCTCATGAAACTCGCGGCTTGCGAGCTTATACGGCTTCATGATCGGAACGACCTTCTCCACGCCGTCCAAAGAAGCCAGATGGCTCTGATCGAGCGTCCCCTCTTCCCCCACGGCCCCGATCACCGTCCGAAACTGCCCGCGCGACAAATGCGCCTTGCTGCCCATCCGCTCGATCTCCGCAACCACGCGGTCGATCGCCGGCGCGGGGGCGTTGGGATTCATGACAATGATCACCGGACCACTCCTCTCAAATTACGTAGAGCCCAGCAATTTAACCGTTTGCGGCCCGCGAAGCAAGAAACGCGAGAGGCCGGTTGCCCATTTGCGACATAGGGCGATATCGGGGCAATGGTGGGCAAATATGGGCAATGGGCAAAAGCCGCCAAAATCGTAAGTTTATGCCCCCAATTGGCTTATGAAAGCCATGCGATATGAGAGGGAGGCCGAAGCTGCCCGTGAGTTTCCAGCAGTCTGCCGATAAACTGCCCGGGCGCCGACAGCTTATCCGGATCAACTTTGCGGGCACGGATCAGGGGAGGAGTCTGGCGGGCAGTTTAGCGCACGGGGGCGAGCACACGCCCCTCATGAGCCAAGCCCCTTCGATGTCAACAGTTTAGCCGCCCCGTTTGCGGGGCGCGTTTTGCGCGACCAAAAGAAAACGCCCCGCAAGCGGGGACGGCTAAACAAAAGCTGATTCGAACCGGTCTTAAGCGGGCGAACACAAGTCGCTTTGTGAAGCGAGTTCACCGCGCATCCGATCATTAGTTATGGCTGGTATACGGAACCAGCGTCACCGGCGTGCGGGTCGCGCCGCAGGCGGAACACTTGTCGACCAACTCGCCGGTCTTGAAGTATTTCTCTGCGTCGGTCTTGCACTGGGCGCACATCGTGGTGCCCGGACCGGTGAGGGCCACCACCCCGTCCGGCGTCTGCTCGAAGACGGCGACGCTTCCGCCGTTCCCGCCCGTGACTACGATCGCCTTTTGCGGCATCGGCGCCGCAGCGGCGGGCGAAGAATTCTGACAACCGCCCGCCATCACCAGCGCCAACACGCCCAGCCCCGCGAGAGCCGTGCGAACTTTCCCAATTGTGCGGACCATATCTATCTCCAAAAGGCGCGAGTCGGTCCCACGTTCAAGGAAGTTGCCGACTGTAGCGCTCGCATGGAGCAGAGGCAAGCGACGCGCAGGGAAAGAGGCCGCATGCAGTGCGGCCACTCTTGTTGGCGCAGTGGGACTGGGGTGTTCTGGATTCCGTGAGAACGCTTCGGTTCACTGTTTAGGAACCGCAAACGCCCGCGTTTTCCTGAACTCTGAAGCCCTTTCTGCTATACTCCTATTTCCGAATCCCGGCGGATCAGCGAAAGACGAACCCACCATGGCCCGGCGAATCAGTCTTCTCCTCTCGCTCCTCTCCACGGTACTTTTGTTGGCCACGCTCACGTTCTGGTACCGCAGCCGACATCACGTGGACATTGCCACGTTCTGCACGCCCGCCGGCTACTACCAGGGACTCGCCGCCCAGCACGGCGGCGTGCTGCTCTTCTTCAGCACCATCCCCGGCGGCAAGGAATCCGCCTGGGAAATCCACGGCGCATCCACCACCACGGACGACCCCCAATTCATCGACTTCCGCGATTCCCTCTTCGCCCCGCCCGCCGAGCGGTTCAGCCATCTGGGCTTCCGCCTGGCCGGCGGAATCCTGACGCTCACCCCCCTACTCATCTCGCGCTACACGGTGCTCGCGCTGCCGTACTGGTTCCTCGTCATCGTCTTCGGCATCCTGCCTCTGGGTCCTTTCCGAGCCGCATGGCAAAGACGCAAGCGCCGCCGCGGCGGCCTATGCATTGCCTGCGGCTATGACATCCGCGCGTCCACGGAAAAGTGCCCGGAATGCGGGGCGGTGATCCCTTTCTATGCAGATAATACCGTCACTCCGGTCGCGAAGGCTTAATTGGGACTTATGCGGCGGAACAAGCGAATCGTTTTTCAGAACGTGGTGCTGACACTCCTCGTGGCGTTGAGCGCATTCATCGCCGTCCGGCTGGCGCTCCCTGCGCCGCCGGCTGCGGTCGTTGTTTCGGTGCCGGGGGCGGCGGAATCGGCCATGAATGACGTCCTTCACGACGTGGAGTTCGAGGCGGTACCTGCGGAACAGGTGGTGAAAAATCTCGAACGCAGGTGCCGCATTCACATCATCGTGAACTGGGACGCGCTGGGTACGGCGCGCGTTGCACGCGAGACCCCCATTACGCTCTCTTCACCAAGCGTGACGCTTTCCGACGCCCTGTGCGCGATATTCCAAACCGACGAAGTAGGGCGGCACGTGACCCTTAACGCGCTGGACGACACGCTTACGGTCTCCACCGTCGACACGTTTCGAGATAACGAGCTTACCGTCCGGGTTTACGACGTACGCGATTTGCTCACGGACGAATACTGGGGAGTGAAGTCGGACGCGGCGGTGGCCGCTGGGGTACAGAACGAGCGACTGAACGGACTGATGATCTTTTTGTTCGAATATGCCGGAGACGATCACTGGGACAACGCCCCGTTCTTTGGCACGCATCCTCCCGGACAAACCGGCGCGCTGTTGACCGCTTTTGGCGGAAGGCTTTTCGCCACGCAGACGACGCACGGCCATCGCAGAGTCGAGAGCGTCCTGGCCTGGTTGCGCAGCATGAAGTGAACCGTGCCCTTGCCGAAAGCCCATTCGTGTACGTCCGCATTATCTCCGCAATCCTCGTGGTGCTCTGGGCGGCGATCGCCGGGGAGGCGATTCACCAAAGGTACGTCCGTGCGCCCCAGGCGTCGTGGTCGCCGAAGTTGAAGCCGCCAATCCTTCCCGAGACGAAGGCGGGCCTCGACCGCGTTCTGCCGGCCATATCGCTTCGCCGCATGGGGCTGAAGCAGGCACTCACCACGCTGCAACGCATAAGCGGCGCCAACATCATGGTGCAGTGGGACAACGTCGCCCGGGAACGGATCACGCCCGACACGCCCGTGGACGTCGAACTGTTCAACGTCACGGCGGATGTCGCACTCCGCTCCATTTTGCGAAACGCCGATCCCGAACTGGACTATGGGGTGGAACCCGACGGCTTGATCGTCGTCACAACGCAGTTTTATGGGGCGCCCTCATCTCTTGTCGTCTACGATCTCCGCGCGCTGACGCCGGAGCCTGCTCCGCCGTCGGCAAACCAGATGACCGGGGGCGGGATTGGCGCCGGGAGTGCAGGCACGTCTTCCGCATTCGGCCCCGTGCCGCCGGGCCACGAAGGACTTGCCGACACAATCAAGTACCTGGTGCACGGCAGGCAAATCGCCGCATGGGGCGGCCGGCTGATCGTTTTTGAACCGCCAAGAACCCAGCGGCGAGTCCGTGATATTCTCGACAAGCTCTCCAAAGTTCAGGACGCCCGGCGTGCGCCGAGCGAGAAGAAGCCATGACGATCCTCACAAAACTGGCGTGCGCATTTTTCCTCTGTGCGACGACCTTCGCCGCCGCCGGCCCCACGACCGCGCCCGCCGCCGACGACGGTGCGGCGTTCGAACGCCACATGCCGGAGGTGCGTTTCGACGGCGTGCCGCTGGAGAAGGCGATCGATACGCTTCACGAAATGAGCAAGGCCAACGTCGTGGTGAACTGGAAGGCACTGCGGTCCGTCGGCGTCGAGCCGACGGAGCCGATCCGGGTGCATTTGTGGGACGTGCCGTTGCGTCAGGCGCTTTCCGTGCTGCTGGCACAAGCGGGGGGCTTGAGCACGGAGATTACTCTCGACGTGGAGGGAAACGTTCTGACGATCACTAGCACGCGTTTCGATCCGGAATCCGGAGGGGAAGTACAGATTTATGACGTGGGTGACATTCTTAATGCCGCCCGCGCCCGTCGAAAGGCGGTAGACGACGTACAGGCCAGCGGGGTCCAAGGCCAACAAGCGAATAATCTCATCGGCAACACAAATCGCGAGAATGACGACGACGAGACTGCGCTCGTAAACGTCGTCACGTCGATGGTTGATCCGACGGCATGGACCGACCGCCCCTTCCGCGGCACCATCCGCTGCTGGTCCGGCCGGCTTTTCGTCAATCAAACCCCGGCTGTGCAGCGGCACCTTGTCGAATTCCTCGCCAAGTTGCGCGCGACGCCCGCGGCGACAAGACCCGCCGCGACGGACCTTACCCCTGAGAATCAAAAATCTGCACCCGCCCCCAATGCTCCTTATGGCGGGCAATGAATTCCTTGTGCAGCGCGTGTTCCTGGTACACGTCATGCCCGGCCATGTCGTCGAGGACGACGCAGAGGCCGACCGAGTAGCTGTCGTCGATGATCGGCCGCTTGGGCGTGTCGGCGGGGGAGCCGGCCCAGAGGTGGCGGACGCCGGGGATCTTGCCCAAAAGCGAGCGGCAGCCCTCGGCCAGCTTCTCCCGCTCGCCGGCAGGGGCGTTGTCGTTCAGCCAGAAATAGACCACGTGGATGAGCATGTTCGTGTTTCTCCTTGTGGGCGGGAATAGTAATGGACGAGCCGCCGGGTTGCGAGACGTGGTGCTGAAATCCGAATGACGAAATCCGAAACCCGAAGAGAAGGCAATGGAGTGGTTTCCCTCCTCCCGTGGCACGGGCGCCCCGCCCGTGTCTTGCCGCTATAGCGGCGGGCCCATGGGCGGGCCGCCCATGCCACGGCGGACGGGGAGCCACGAATGAACACGAATGGGCACGAATGAATGAGGGCTTCCTATTCGTGTGCATTCGTGTTCATTCGTGGCTGCCTCTGCATTGGGATTTCGTCATTCGGATTTGGGATTTCATTCGGGTTTCGGTTTTCGGAATTCGGATTTCAGGCTCGGGTTTCGGGGATTCGGATTTCGGATTTCTCCCGCACTTTCTTTCGCGTCGCACGTCCCTAAGATTCGCGGCATCATGATTCCGATTTTTCGTTTGGACAATGTTGACGGCCGCTCCGGCGTCGAAACGCTGCTCGGGAAGCTGCGGCTCATGCCTGCCGACATGGCGCTGGGGCAGGGGAAGGACGTCGCGGCGGTGCAGGAGATTCTTGCCGATGTCGCCAAACGCGGGGACGCGGCGGTCGTTGATTCCTCGCGGAAGTTTGACGATCCCAATTTCACCGTCGATCAAATTCGCGTGAAGCCGGAGGAGATGGCGGAGGCGGCCGGGCGGATTCCTGCCGGGCTGATGTCCGCACTCCGGCGGTCGATCGCGCAGGTGCGGGAGTATCAGCGGGCGTTTATGCCCGTGGACCCGCCGCGATTGGAGCGGGCGGGGGTTTCGCTGGGGATGCGGTTCACGCCGATGGACAGCGCGGGGCTCTACTTCCCGGGGGGGAAGGCTTCTTATCCTTCGTCGCTCATTCATCTGGCGGTGCCGGCGCAGGTGGCGGGGGTGAAGCGGATCGCGGTGGCGACGCCGCCGAGCAAATACGGGCGGAGCGATCTCGTGCTGGCCGCGGCCCACGAGTTGGGGCTCACCGACGTTTTCCGCGCCGGTGGGGCGGCAGCGATCGCGGCGCTGGCGTTCGGCACGCAGGCCATTCCCGCCGTCGACAAAATTGTCGGGCCGGGGAATAAATACGTTCAGCTCGCCAAGCGATCGCTGGCGGGTTGCGTGGGGATCGACGGCTTTCTTGGGCCCAGCGAAATTCTCGTGCTCGCCGACGAGAGCGCCAGCCCGGCGTTCATCGCCGCCGACCTCATCGCCCAGGCGGAGCATGACCCGGGAAGCTGCTTCCTGCTGACCACCTCGGAGGCGCTGGCAAATCAGGTCGTCGCCGAGATTGAGAAGCAGGGCAAATCGTTGAGCCGGCTCCCGGCCTTGGAGAAGGCGATGCGTGACTTCAGCGCGATCATCATTGGCGGATCGATGGACGAGCTCATCGCGCTGGCGGACCAGTTTGCCGCGGAGCATGTGAACGTCCAGACGAAGGACGACGAGGCGGTGCTGAAGAAGCTCAGCCACGCCGGGGCGGTTTTCCTCGGTCGTTACAGCCCGGTGGCGGCGGGCGATTACGTCGCGGGCCCCAGCCACTGCCTGCCGACGAATACCACCGCGCGATTCACCAGCGGGATCAGCGTCTACGAATTCCTCAAGCGCAGCAGCGTGGTTCGGTACGAGGCAAGCGGATTAAAGGCCGACGCCGACGCGATCACCGCGATGGCCGAGGCCGAGGGCCTGGACGGGCACGCCGCGAGCGTGCGCGTGCGGAGCAATTGAAATCCGAAGCCCGAATCCGAACCAAATCCGAATGACGAAATCCGAAACGAAGACGCGCAGAAACTTGACCACGAAGGCACGAAGTCACGAAGAATGAAAGCGAAATGGTTTGTTCGCATCCCTTCGTGGCTTCGTGCCTTCGTGGTTAAGTGCTCCCTTCGGATTCGGGCTTGATTCGGATTTCGATATTCGGACTCTCGCGCCGCGATTCTCGCGTCGCATTCGTAAACTCGCGCGGTATAATCCTGACATGGCTCCGTCATTCGTACGCGCTGCTGTGCGCGACATGTCAGGTTACACGCCCGGCGAACAGCCCTCGGCCGATGAGCGCGTGGTGAAACTCAACACGAACGAAAATCCGTTCGGGCCCAGCGACCGCGTCATGCAGGCGATCGCGAACATCGACAAGGAAACCCTCCGCCGATATCCGAACCCGACCGCGGATGTGTTCCGTCACGCCGCGTCCCGGCAACTCGGGGTGTCGCCCGACATGATCCTCGCCGGCAACGGCAGCGATGACATCCTCACCATCGCCACGCGCACCTTCCTCGCGCCCGGCGGCAAGCTCGTCTGCCCCGAGCCCACCTATTCGCTCTACACCGTGCTCGCCCAATTGCAGGAGACGACCTACGGCAGCGTGGCCTGGGGAGAGGATTGGTCGCTGCCCATGGACGCGCTGCTCGCGTCCAAGGCCGATGCGATTTATCTGGCCAACCCCAACGCCCCCAGCGGCACATTCGTGTCGCCCACGAAGGTGGCGGAATTGGCCCGGAACTTTGGCGGGCTGTTGCTGGTGGACGAGGCGTACGTGGATTTTGCGGAAGACACCTGCCTGCCGCTGGTGAAGGAGCACGCGAACCTCGTGATTACGCGCACGATGAGCAAGGCCTATTGCCTGGCGGGCCTGCGGTTCGGGTACGCGGTGGCGCAGCCGCAGGTGATCCACGAAATGATCAAGGCGAAGGACAGTTACAACTGCGACGCGATCGCGATCGCTGCCGCCGCGGCGGCCATTTCCGACCCGGCGTACTACAAGGAAAAGTGGGAGTACGTGAAGCTCGAGCGGCAGCGGGTTTCGGTCGAGCTGACGCAGTTGGGCTGGACGGTATTGCCGAGCCAGGCGAACTTCATTCTGGCCGCGGTCCCCGACGGCCGCGGCCGCGAGGCGTACCTGGGGCTCAAGCGCCAGGGCATCCTCGTTCGATACTTCGACAGGCCCGGCCTGAGCGACAAGATCCGAATCACCATCGGCCTGAGCCACCAGAACAACGCCCTGCTGGCCGGCATCAAGGCTTTGACCGAGACGCCGATGGCGGCATGAAGTGGCGGAGGAAGAATTAACCACGAAGGCACGAAGACACGAAGAAATTCGGGGGCTAAACACCGAGGCTGCGGAGTAGAAAGCAACCTATAACTTGTGGAAGATGGCTGATCCCTGCCCTCTTTGTGCTCTCTGTGGCCTCTGTGCCCTTTGTGGTTACTTCTTTGAATTTCTTCGTGTCTTCGTGCCTTCGTGGTTAACTCGCGGTTCGTAACGACGCGGCTTTTTCGAAAGACGAGATGAGCAAGACCAACGCCCGCAAGGCCGAGATTTCCCGGCAGACCAAAGAGACCAAGATCCGCGTCGCGATCGATCTCGACGGCAGTGGCCGCACCGCGCCGCACACAGGCGTGGGGTTCTTCGATCACATGCTCGAGCTGCTCGGCCGACATAGCCTTATCGACCTGGACGTGCAGGCCGAGGGCGATCTGCAGGTCGATTCGCACCACACCGTCGAAGACGTCGGCATCGTACTGGGGCAGGCCCTCGAGCAGGCGCTGGGCGACAAGCGCGGCATCCAGCGTTACGGGTGGGCCGCGATTCCCATGGACGAAAGCCTGGCGCAGGTCGCCATCGATCTTTCAGGCCGCCCGGCGTTCGTTTTTAACGTGGCGTTCAAGGGGGAGACCATCGGCGTGTTCCCGGTCGAGCTGGTGGAGGAATTCTTCAAGGCATTCGCCACGACGGCCAAAATGAACCTGCACATCGCCGTCCCCTACGGCACCAACAACCACCACATCTCCGAAGCCATCTTCAAGGCTGCGGCCCGGGCGTTGCGCCAGGCGGTCACCCACGACCCTCGCAACGACGACGTGCCGAGCACCAAAGGGTCGTTGTAACCATCGGAATAAGTTGCCGAGCCCGCTTGGGACGGCGCCGAAATTCCCTCGACCAAGCCGGCAATTTCATACGTTACCGGTTTCGCCGCACTGGACTAAAATCTATGTGGTGTAGGTTGCGCAGTTCAGATCTGTGTTAAGTTCACGGCACGCGGGCGTCGGGGATCGACATAGGCTGTCGCCTTTGGGTTTCGGCCCGCCGCCGGAGGTTAGACCGCCCATGGGAAACGATAGACCTCCCGACAGCACGCCGGTTTCGACCGGTGTCCCGGGGTTGGACGACATCCTGCGCGGGGGTTTGACTGCCAATCGCCTCTATTTGGTTGAGGGCGACCCGGGATCGGGCAAGACCACGCTCGCCCTCCAATTCCTGCTTGAAGGGGCTCGGCGGGGCGAACCCGGCCTGTACGTCACCCTCTCGGAGACCAGGGAAGAATTGCTCGCGATCGCGCGCAGCCACGGCTGGGACGTCGAAACAATTCACATCCTTGAAATGATTCCCTCCGCGGAGAGCCTTTCGCCCGACGCCGAGTTGACGATGTTTCACCCCTCCGAGCTGGAGCTTAGCGAGACGACCAAGGCGGTGCTCTCGGAGGTGGTGCGGAACAAACCTCGCCGGGTGGTCTTCGACTCGCTTTCGGAAATGCGGCTGCTCGCGCAAAACCCGCTCCGCTATCGCAGGCAGATCCTGGGCCTCAAGCAGTTCTTTGCCGGCAAACAATCCACGGTGCTGCTGCTCGATGACCGGACCGCCCCGGGCGAAGACCTCCAGCTTCAGAGCATCGCGCACGGCGTGGTGCGCCTCGAGCAACTGGCCACCGGTTACGGCGCACAGCGCCGGCGGCTGCGCGTGTTCAAGATGCGGGGCATTTCGTTCCGGGGCGGCTTGCATGACTTCACAATCCGCAAGGGCGGCCTCGACGTCTACCCCCGGCTCGTGGCCGCCGAGCATCATGAGGAATTCGCTGACCATGACGCCCCGAGCGGGATCGCATCGTTCGACAAGCTCCTGGGAGGAGGGTTGACGCCCGGCAGCAGTTCGCTTTTCATCGGGCCCGCCGGCGTGGGCAAATCCACGGTCGCGCTGCAGTTCGCCATCGCCGCGGCCAAGCGCGGGGAGCGCGCGGCGCTGTTCATCTTCGACGAGACCACGTCGATCCTCAAAACGCGCTCGCGCAAGCTGGGCACCGCGCTTGAGCCGCTGATCGACAAAGGGTTGCTTACCATCCAGCAGGTGGATCCGGCCGAGCTCTCGCCCGGCGAATTCGTCGCCACCATCCGCCGGGCCGTCGAGGGCAGCGACGCCTCCGGCCGGCCGGCGAAAGTCATTCTCATCGACAGCCTGAATGGCTACCTCCATTCCATGCCCGAGGAAAATTTCCTCAACGCACAGCTCCACGAACTGTTCACTTATCTCAACCAGCTCGGCGTGGTCACGCTCGTCACGGTCACGCAATCGGGAATGATGGGGGCGGCCATGCGCTCGCCCGTGGACACCACGTACCTGGCCGACAACGTCATCCTGTTCCGCTACTTCGAAGCCGCGGGCCGCGTGCGGCGGGCCATCTCCGTCGTGAAAAAACGCAACGGCGCGCACGAGCAGACCATCCGCGAAATGACCATGAGCGAAAAGGGGATCGACATCGGCCCCGCCCTCGAGAATTTCCACGGGATTCTCACCGGCACGCCCACGTTCATGGGCTCACACGACGACCTCCTGGCACTGTTGAGGAAAGATGAGCACTGAGCGCCCGGCGGCCGACATGCGCGTGCTCCTGCTGGCCCCGACCGCGCGGGACGGCGCGGCCAGCCATGCGCTGCTCGACTCGGCCGGCATCCGATGCACGCTCTGCGCCGACCTCGACTCGGTCTGCGGACAGGCCGCGGGGGGCGTGGCGGCGGTCATCGTCCCCGA
>JAQGHP010000335.1 GCA_028288775.1 Phycisphaerales bacterium
ACTGGCCGACGAATACGTTGACGGGACACGGGATCGGAGGGGGAGGCGGAGTAAGCGATTCTATTCAAAATCCGCGACGGTACAGGGTCGTAGAAATGCCTTTGCGGCTACCCGTATTGGTGTTCACGCCGATGCCGGGCATCTGGTTATTGACATTGGGCGTTAGATTTCTGCGGAGAAAGAGCCAAGGCCGGCGCGGATTTTGTCGCGGGTGCGGCTACGATCTGCGCGCGACGCCGCACCGCTGCCCGGAATGCGGGGGTTTTGCATGAGCAATGTGTTGGGAACTCCGCCCGCCTCATTCGCCGCGAGGCACTTTGCGGAACAGGTCGGCAATGGTGATCGTAAGGCCGGGCAGCACCTGCTCGCCGTCGAGGGTGGATTGCTCGGTCAGGAGGGTGGTGGGCTTGCCGGGTTGATGGTACACGGCAACGGTGCGGGAACCCGGGTCGATGAACCACGCCAGGCGGGTGCCGGACTCGAAATAGTCGATGAGCTTTAGTTCCATTTCCAAGGCCGTGTTGCCTTCATTGAGCACTTCAATGGCGAGGTCGGGGGCAACCGCCGGGATCGGGTCGAGTCCTTTCGGGACGCGATTTCTGGAAATGAACGTTCCATCCGGCAATCTTACATGTCCGGACTTCATTCGAAGTGTGGCGTTGCCGGCCAAGGCAATGCCGAGGTCATGCTCATGGGCGAAGATCCCGACTGCTCCTATGGCATGGCACGCTATAACGCCGTCCCAAAAATTCCAAGTCTTTTGCACCAACGTGCCGTCGATTAATTCGCACAGATACTTGTCGCGCTCGGCATAGAGCAAGAGATTCGCTTCAGTGGCGGTCCCCGGCCATGGGTCGAAGACTATCCGCTCCAATGGCACATTTCCCAAGGACGCATGCCATTCTGCGCCGTTCTCGAATTGTCGGGGCGGAACAAATGTGCGTGATGACACCGTCGCTGTCATATTTGATAATTGTATCTTGCCAACCGGCTTTCATTCCAGCGGATTTTGCCCACTTCGACGTTCCGCCCCTCACCCTATCCCTCTCCCCCGAGTACGAGGGAGAGGGGACCAAACAGGTCTCCGGCCCAACAGGGGCGGCACGCCCAGGCGCTGAAAACTACGGAGCGACTTATTGAGTTGGAGGGAACACTACAACGGCAACCCCGCCGAAAGTACCGGGAGGCTCGAAAGCGTCGCCCCGCTGACGAACGCCGGCAGGCCCAACTCCAGCGCGCCGATGTCGGGGGCGGAACCAACGTAGCCATTCGTGTACGGCGGAATCAGCAGGCCCGTATCAACTGCGGGTGCGCCGGGGACGAGGGTGAAGTTGGCGTTGGCGTAATCGACGAACATCTTGTGGTTGGAGATGTTGTTGGGAGTTTGCGCGTTAGCGCCGAAGTTCACCGGGTGCGTGATGATGTTGTTTTCGATGATCGTGCCCGACCAGTTGGCGGTGGGGTCATTGGTGTCCATGCCCCAGGTGGTGGCGTCGAGGGTGTTGTTGTAGATCTGGAGGTTCTCGGCGTTGAAGTTCAGGCGCATGGCCGAGGTGACGTTCCAGATGATGTTGTGGTGGACGACGAAGTTGGTGGAAGCGCCGTCGAAGAAGATGCCGACGCCTCCGAAGCCGCCGACGACGCAGTTGTAGAAGCGGTTGTAGGCCAGGACGGTGCCGTGGCCATTGTAGCCGTAGGTGTAGAACGCGCCGACGTCGGTTGTTTGCAGGCCGTAGTCGTGTGCGACGTTGTTGAGGATGCGGTCGGCGTTGCCAGAGAAGAGCATGGCGTCGCGGCCGGTGTAGTACATCGTGTTGTGGTCGATGAGGTCGCCATAGCCGCCGATGCGGATGCTGGCGGCGTCGATGCCGGCGTAGTCGGTGTCGTGGATGGAATTGTTGGTGACCTGCACGCTGGTGCCCGAGACGTAGACGCCGTCGCCGGCCGTGTCGGCGATGACGCTGTTCTCCAGGACATCGTAGGTGCCGCGGAGGATGATTCCGCCCGCCGTCGGCGGGAGGTAGCCGCCCGGGTCGATCACAAAATGCTGGAGGTAGCGGGCCGTGATATGGTTGATCACCACGCCCGTGGAGTTGTTGCCGGTGTTGATGGAGCAGGCGAAGAAGTTGAGGCCGTCGATGCGGATGTACGCGGCGTTCGCCATGTCGAAGCCGAACTGGCGGACCTTCGCTTCGACCAGATGCCCAGTCGGACTATCCGAGGCGGGCGTGCGGAGCGAAAGCTGGCCGGCGGCGGAGCGGAACCATTCGCCGGGGCCATCGAGGGCGGTGGCGAGGCCGGTAAGATAGTAGTGGTTGCCCAGTTTCGGCACGCTGTACTTGGGGTCGCGCTGGAGATAGGTGAAGGTGACGGTGCCGGGCGTGGTGCCGACGGTGGGCGTGCTGGCGGTGACGGTGCCGGTCTGATTTACCCAGTCCTGGCCCGAGCCGATGCGGATCGTTGCTCCGACCCAGAACCCGGCGGGCTGCGTGAGTGCAAGGTCGCTTATCGTGGCGACGGTTGATGTGGCCGTGGTCGCGCCCGCCGTTGCGAGCACGGGGTGCGAGACGTCGAGCGTGGTGTTGGGCCAGCGGGCCTCGTTGACCATCTGCCCGTCCACGAAAACCTGGTTGAGCCCCTGGCCCAGGTTCCAGCCCATCGGCGCGGTGTAGACCGAATTTCCCGCGGCGGACCAGCCGCTGATCGGGTCCGCGCCGTCAAGCGTCACGCGCTCGTTGTTGTAATTCTTGAAGATGATCCGGGCGGCGGACGTGCCGGAATTGTGAACGACGACCGTCTCGTGATAGACCCCGCCGCGGATGGCGACCGTGTCGCCCGGGCCGGCGGCGTCCGCGCCGTGCTGGATCGTCTTGAACGGGGCCGCAATCGTCCCCGGATTCGTATCAAGCCCTGTGGGCGAAACGAACCACGTCGTGGAAAGGAGCGTCCGCGATTCGAGGCGATCGACCAACGCGCCGCCCGAAGATTTCCAGCGGCCGATTGCGGAAATGCGGGGATGAGAAAATGAGCCGAGGTGCGGGCGCGGTTGGAAGGGCATCGATGGTCTCCGAATGAAGGAACATATCGACGGGACAACGGCCGAAACAACACCGGCCGCGGCGACAGCAGAGTATCGGACGGGAGCGGACGGTTCAATCGCCCGGGCGAGAAAGGCGCAGGAGATTCACCACGGTGACACGAAGGCCTGGTGGGCACTTCGACGGACCACGGAACTGGGCACAAAGAGCACAGAGGCCACAAAGGGCACAGAGAAGAAATTCGGTTTAGCCAAAGTCTTTGCTAAAGAACGCGCGAATCGAACGCAGAGACGCCGAGGCGCAGAGGTAGGAGGGAGAAAAATGCTGGCACGCGTGCCGGACATTTCGGCCGAAGGCTGAGTCC
>JAQGHP010000349.1 GCA_028288775.1 Phycisphaerales bacterium
GAGTTCGAGGTGACGGTGGACGCGCCGACCGAGCCGATCATGCTCGGCGAAAAGATCAGCGCGACCATCAAGGCCAAATACTACTTCGGCGCGCCCGTCGTGCAGGCGAAGGTGAAGTACAAGGTCATGCGCACCAGCCACAGCGCCGATTGGTAACCCGGCGGGCGCTGGGACTGGTTCTATGAGCCGGGCTATTGGTGGTTCAGCCCCGATTACCGCTGGTACCCCGGCTGGCAGGATTGGGGCTGCGCGCGGCCGGCGCCGTGGTGGTTCCCGCGAAGGTGGGAAAGGCCGGAAATCGTGGCGGAAAATGAAGTCGCGATCGGCGCGGATGGCACGGTGAAGGTGGAGATCGACACCGCGGTAGCGAAGGCGGTGCATGGGGACACGGACCACAAGTACGAGATCACCGCCGAGGTGACCGACCAATCCCGTCGGACGATCGTCGGGCAGGGGGACGTGCTGGTGGCCCGCAAGCCGTTCAAGGTGTACGCCTGGGTCGATCGCGGCCACTACCAGACCGGCGACGCGATCGAATCCTCCTTCAAGGCCCAGACGCTCGACAACAAGCCGATCAAGGGCAAAGGCACTCTCAAGCTGCTCAAGGTCGAATACAAGGACCGCAAGCCCGTCGAAACCGAAGTGAACAAGTGGGACCTTGCCACCGACGACCAGGGCGCCGCGCGGATGCAGATGAAGGCGGACAAGCCGGGCCAGTACCGCCTGAGCTACTCAGTCACCGATTCCAAGGCCCACACGATCGAAGGCGGCTACGTCTTTGTCGTTCGCGGCGAAGGGTTCGACGGCAAACAGTTCCGCTTCAATGACATCGAACTGCTCACTGACAAGAAGGAGTACCAGGCGGGCGACACCGTCAAGCTGATGGTGAATACCGACCGCGTAGACGGCACGGTCGTGCTATTCCTGCGGCCGACCAACGGCATCTATCTTCCGCCCAAGGTCATCCGCCTGAAGGGCAAGAGCACGGTCGAGGAAGTGGCCGTGGTGAAGAAGGACATGCCCAACTTTTTCATCGAGGCGTTCACGGTAAGCGACGGCAAGCTGCGCGAGGAGATGCGCGAAGTGGTTGTGCCGCCCGAGAGCCGCGTGGTGAACGTGGAGGTGATTCCCTCGGCGCAGCAGTACAAGCCGGGGCAGAAGGCGACGATGAAATTCAAGCTGACGGACGCGGCGGGCAAGCCCGTCGCCGGGTCGGCGGTGGTGAGCGTGTACGACAAGTCCGTCGAGTATGTCTCGGGCGGGTCGAATGTGCCGGAGATTAAGAGCTTCTTCTGGAAGTGGCGGCGGCACCATAACCCGAGCACCGAATCAAACCTCAGCCGCGGCAGCGGGCCCGTCGCCCACAGCGGCGAAACCACCATGGGGTATCTGGGCGTGTTCGGGGCGATGGTCGCCGACCTGGAATCGAATGCCGAGGGCGGAGTCGCGCTGGGTGACGACGAAATGGACGGGAAGCCCGGCGCGATGTTCGGCGGCGGCCTGGGAGGGGGCCACACCCGCGGTCTGGCGGTCGCGAAGGGCATGGCGATGGACGCCGCGGCAGCGGCGCCGCCCGGCGCGCCGATGGCGTCGAACGGTGCGATGTTCGCGGGAGAGCAGCTCCGAAAATCCGAGCGGGAGGAAGGACGCCGCGAACTCCAGCAGGGCGGGCAGGACAAGGCGGGCGACGGCACATCGCTCGAGGCGATGGTCGAGCCGACTGTGCGCAAGAACTTCGCCGACACGGCGCTGTGGGTCGCG
This sequence comes from Phycisphaerales bacterium, assembly GCA_028288775.1. Lineage (GTDB taxonomy): Bacteria > Planctomycetota > Phycisphaerae > Tepidisphaerales > Tepidisphaeraceae > RYN-428. Next base: position 1,762 of record JAQGHP010000349.1, read on the forward strand.
AATCTCACCGCCGGGGCGGACGGCACGGGGCAGGTCGAGCTGAACATGCCGGAGAACCTGACGACGTGGCGGTCGAAAGTCTGGACCATGTCCGCCGGCACGCGCGTCGGCCAGGGCAGCGCGGACGTGGTCACCGCCAAGGATCTGATCGTCCGCCTGCAGGCGCCGCGGTTCTTCGTGCAGAAGGACGAAGTGGTGCTGTCGGCGAACGTGCATAACTATCTCAAGAACGCCAAGAGCGTAAAGGTAACGCTCGATTTGGGCGGCGACGTGCTGGCGATGCTCGATGCGCCCAATCCCGCCGGCCCGCTGACGCAGGTCGCGGAAGTCCCCGCCGGGGGAGAGAAGCGCATCGACTGGCGCGTCCACGTCCTGCGGCCGGGCGAGGCGAAAGTCCGTGTCTCCGCCCTGACGGATGAAGAATCCGATGCGATGGAAATGAGCTTCCCCGCGTACGTACACGGGATGCTCAAGACCGATTCGTTCTCCGGCGCGATGCGCCCGGACGACAAGGGCGCGAGCCTCAGCTTCAACATTCCCAACGAGCGGCTGCCCGAGCAGAGCCGCGTGGAAATTCGCTATTCACCGAGCGTCGCGTCCGCGATGGTCGATTCGCTGCCGTACCTGGTGGATTACCCCTACGGCTGCACCGAGCAAACACTCAACCGATTCGTGCCGACCGTCATCACGCAAAAGGTGCTGATCTCGATGGGCCTGGACCTGAAGGATATCGAGAAGAAGCGCACGAACCTCAACGCGCAGGAGATCGGCAACGACAAGGTCCGCGCCGCCGACTGGAAGCGCAACAACCCGCCCAATCCGGGCGTGCATGAGCGCAATCCCGTGTTTGATATGGAGACGGTCGCCGCGATGAGCAAGGACGGCGTCACGCACCTGACCAACATGCAACTTGGCGACGGAGGCTGGGGCTGGTTCAGCGGGTTCGGCGAGCAGTCGTGGCCGCATACGACGGCGGTGGTCATGCACGGATTGCAGATCGCCAAGGAGAACGACGTCGCGATCGGCCCGAACGTTCTCGAACGCGGCGTCGATTGGCTCAAGCGCTATCAGGCCCGGCAGATCATGCTGATCAAGAATGCGCCGGGGCACGTGCAGCCCTGGAAGGAACACGCGGATGACATGGACGCGTTCGCGTACATGGTCCTCACCGATGCGAAGGTGCAGGACAACGACATGAAGGAGATGAACGAGTTCCTCTACCGCGACCGCAACTTCATCGGCGTCTATTCCAAGGCGATGTACGGCCTGGCCCTCTTCTCACAGAAGGACAAAGAGAAGCTGGACATGATCCTCCAGAACATCGCGCAGTACCTCGTGCAGGACGACGAGAACCAGACCGCCTACCTGAAGATGCCCGAAGGCAACGCGTGGTGGAGTTGGTATGGCAGCGACACCGAGGCAATGGCCTATTACCTCAAGCTGCTCAGCAGGACGGACGCCAAGGGCGCGAACGCGCCGAAGCTTGCCAAGTACCTCATCAACAACCGCAAGCATGCGTCCTACTGGAACAGCACGCGGGACACGGCGCTGTGCGTCGAGGCCTTCGCCGACTTCATCAAGGCCAGCGGCGAAGCGAAGCCGGACATGACCGTGGCCATCGCCATCGACGGGAAGAAGATGAAGGAAGTGAAGATCACTGCCGACAATTTCTTCAGCTTCGATAACAAGCTGGTCGTAACCGGCGCGGACGTAACGGCCGGCCCGCACAAGATAGAGTTCACCAAGGCCGGAACCGGCGCGCTCTATTTCAACGCCTACGTCACCAACTTCACGCTGGAAGACCCGATCAAAAAGGCCGGGCTCGAAGTGAAAGTCCAGCGGCAGTTTTACAAGCTGGTCGAGGTGGACAAGAAGATCAAAGTCTCTGGAACCCAGGGCCAGGCGCTGGACCAGAAGGTCGAAAAATACGAGCGCCAGCCCCTAAGCGACGGCGCTGTCCTCAAGAGCGGCGACCTCGTCGAGGTGGAGCTCGAGATCGATTCGAAGAACGACTACGAATACCTCCTCTTCGAGGACATGAAGGCCAGCGGCTTCGAGCCGGTGGAGCTGCGCAGCGGCTACAACAACAACGACCTGCACGCCTACATGGAGCTGCACGACGAGCGCGTCTGCTTCTTCGCCCGCGCCCTGGCCCGCGGGAAGCACTCAGTCTCCTACCGCCTCAGAGCTGAAATCCCCGGCAAGTTCAGCGCGCTGCCGACAAAGGCCAGCGCCATGTACGCCCCGGAGCTCAAGGCCAACAGCGACGAGAACAAGCTGCGGATTACGGATTAAGCGCGTAATGACAAAACGGGCAAAGGCAAGGGCACGACAGTCGCCGTGCCCTTTGCCGCTTTGCGGCCTGTGGCTGCTTCATTTAGTATGCGGCAAATGATGCGAT
>JAQGHP010000351.1 GCA_028288775.1 Phycisphaerales bacterium
ATGGGAGAGAGGACTGAGGGCAGAGGACTGAGGACTGAGAGAAGGACAGCTACGGTTGTTGGCATTTACTCAATCCTTAGTCCTCAGTCCTCAGTCCTTTGTCTTTACAACAGACGCACAATGTACACCACCGCCTCTTCAGGCGTGAGGTGGGTGACGTCGAGCTCGGCGGTCATGGCCGATCTCCAGATCGGCTCCCGCCGCGCCAACACCGCCTCGATCTCTGCGATTCCGCCCCCCAGACTCGTCAGGTTCGGGCGGGCGCTGGCCGATTGCGGATCGGCCTGTATCCGGCGGAGCAACTCAGAGGGTTCGCATTTCAGGTAGATCACCTTATGGCCAGCCTGCTGAAGTGCCGTACGATTTTCCTCGCGGTCGAGCGCTCCGCCGCCCAGGGAGATTACGGCCTCCTCCCGCTTACCGACCTCTTTTAATACGTCGGATTCCATTGCCCGAAATGCAGGCTCGCCGTCCTGCTCGAAGATCTCCTTGATGGTCTTGCCCGCACGGTTCACGATCAGGTCGTCGATTTCGACGCACTCCTGCCACAGCCGATCCGCGAGCTTGCGCCCGACGGTCGACTTGCCGCTTCCGCGATAGCCGATCAATACGATACCCATTCGCTTCATCTTATCGGTCATTTCATGCGGATGTCAGTTGTCAGTTGTCCGTAGTCAGTTGTCCGTAGCGCCTGGTCAGTCGCCCATGAGTTCAACCCCCTACAACTGACAACGGACAACTGACAAAGGACAACGGACAAACCATCAATGACAAAAAACTTCTCCCCGCTATAATGCCGCCACTATGCCGGAAACAGAGCGTGCGGTGTACAAGCGGGTCTTGCTGAAAATCAGCGGGGAAGGGTTCGGTCACGAGGGAGGCTTCGGCATCGAGGCCGAGCAACTCGAGAACATCGCCCGCCAGTGCGTGGACGTGGCGAAAATGGGCGTTCAGCTCGCGATCGTCGTGGGCGGCGGAAATTTCATCCGCGGCGCGACGTTCTCCGAGACGGGCCACATCCCCCGCGCCACCGCCGACTACATGGGCATGCTCGCCACCGTCCTCAACGCGATGGCGCTGCAGGAGACCATGGAAAAGCTCGGCCAGCCGACGCGCGTGCAGTCGGCCATCGGCATTTACAGCGTGTGCGAGCCCTTCATTCGCCGGCGTGCGGCCCGGCACCTGGAGAAGGGCCGCGTGGTCATTCTTGCCGCGGGAACCGGCAACCCCTTCTTCACCACCGACACCTGTGCCGCCCTCCGCGCCACCGAACTGTCGGCGGACGTACTGCTCAAGGCCACCAAGGTGGACGGCATCTACAACGCCGACCCCAAGAAGGACAAAAATGCCGTCCTCTACCACACCGTGACCTACGAGCAGGTGATCCGCGAAGAGCTGAAGGTGATGGACCTGACGGCGTTCGCGATGTGCAAACAGCAGAAAATCCCCTTAGTTGTATTTAATATGAAAACGCCGGGGAACATCGCACGGGTGGTCCGCGGGGAAGACGTCGGGACGAAGATCACTCCTTAGCGGGAGGGTTCAGGGCTCGTAGTTCAGAGTTCAGGGTTCAGGAAGTAACTTCCGGCCGCGATGAGTCCGCCTCTTATTTCATGCACTGATTGGGCCATTTTGACGAAATACCGATTGCAAATTGCAAAGTGCAAACTGAAAATTGCAGATTGATACTGTGACCACACGGGCTCGGCGTGTTGCTGAACCCTGACCCCCGGCCCCTGAACCCACCCTTATGCCACTAGACGACATCCTTCTCGACAGCGAAGAGAACATGGAAAAGGCGATCGAGCACCTGCGCCACGAGCTGCGCTCGGTCCGCACGGGCCGGGCCACGCCCGCGCTGGTCGAGAACATCAAGGTGGACTATTACGGCTCGCCCACCGATCTTCGCTCCATCGCGTCGATCATGGTCCCCGAAGCCACGCAGCTCCTGATCAAGCCCTTCAGCCCCCAGGATCTCAAGGCGATCGAAAAGGCGATCAACGACAGCAAGATCGGCCTCTCCCCGCACAGCGACGGAAAGCAGCTGCGCCTGAACCTCCCGCCCCTTTCTCAGGAGCGACGTTTGCAACTCGCCGGCCAGTGTAAGGCCTTCGCCGAGGACGCCAAGATCCGCATCCGCACCGCCCGCCGGGACGGCAACAAGCTGATCGAGAGCGAGGAAAAAGGCAGCGTCATGACCGAAGACGACGCCAAGAGCGGCAAGGAACAGGTTCAGGAACTCACCAAAACCTACGAAGCCAAGGTGGACGATCTGATCGAGCATAAGAAGAAAGAGATCATGACTGTGTGACCTGGCGTGGTGTGCCGGGGCAAAAGCTGGGTGCTGAAACGTGGGGTGTGAAACGTGAAGACGTGAAACGTGAGAAGACTCTGCTAGCCGAAGTCTTCTCACGTTTCACGTCTTCAGGTTTCAGTCCCACGTTTCAGACTCACATCCCACGCGCCAAACTCCCCCGGCATCGGAATCTCAAACGCCATTTCCTTCCCATCCCGCGGATGCTGGATCACGAGCCTCGTGGCCGCGAGCATCAGCCTTGGGGCGAGTTTCTTTTCGTTGCCGTAGACGCTGTCGCCGACGATCGGCGTGGAGCGCTCGCTAAGGTGTACGCGGATCTGGTGCTTGCGGCCGGTCTTCAGATTCACCCGTAGCAGCGAAAGTCCCCCCGCCGACTTGAGTACTTCGTATTGCGTGATCGCGGCCTCGCCCTTGCCGATCTGGCGGGTGGAATGCACGCTACCGTCGGTGCGCTCGACCAGGTTTGATTCGATCCTTCCTTTTGAAGCCTGCGGCGTACCGTGGACCACTGCCGTATATTCCCGGCGGACGGTGTGCTGGTAGAACTGCGTCTTGAGCGACTGATACGCGAGGTCACTTTTCGAAAAAATCAGCAGCCCCGATGCGTCGCGGTCGAGCCGATGGATCAAGCCCACCCGCGCCCGGGGTTCGTTCGCTAGAACGTACTCCCGCACCTTGGCCAGCAGCGTCGGCCGCAGCTCGCGGGGGGTGGTGCTGGTCAGCAGCCCCGTCGGCTTGTCCACCACAAGAATGTCCGCGTCTTCGAAGACGATTCGCAGGCCCGCCGGCATCACGGGAACGCGTGCCGCGGGGCGCTCGTCCACGGCCACGGCATCGCCCTCGGCCAACGGGTCTTTCAGCGTCCGCGCCCGGCGGGCGTTTACCGATACGCGGCCCGCCTCCACCATCCGCTTGAGCGTCTGCCGCTTGGCGGTGGGGTAGCGCTTGGTCAGCCAGTCGAGGAGCGTTTGAGCCATGTCGTGCGAGTACCTTACCAAAGGCGAATGCGACAACGAACAACCACAAAAAGGTGAAGGGCCCCGGCCTCACCCACGAGTGCCGGAGCCCTTCGATGAATCGCTTGCGGACTTGCGTCGTCCGCCCTGATCTATTTCGTTATCGGCCGCTCGTCCTTCCCGTCCGCACCGGTTTTTACGGTTTTGACCGGGAGACTCAACTTCGCTGGATTCCCACTTTCGACGCCCGAAATCAGAAGATGGATAACATGAATCATCCTCCATGCGGCAATATCGAGTATCAGTATGCAACTGCCCGCCGACCCCGGCAAGGCGCTCTTTTTGCCGAAACCGTCGTTTCGGAACGCGTTAAGCAGGTACGACATTTTTTCTTGTGCGGCCGAGATCCGGAAATGTGAATTTGGGAAACTCCACAGCCGGCTCCAGCCCCGGCTGCCATTCGCCCGATAAATCTCCGTACGCCGATGTGTATGGGAGAATGAGAAATGGTCGATCGCCTGCTGGCTAATGCCTTGAACCTCGTTGTCGTAAGTCTTATCACGATCGCTGCGGGGGGAACGGTCATCCTCGCCTACCGCGGCCTGCTCGTTCTCCTCAACGGCCACGTCGCCGAGGGCCTGATCCGTTTGGCCGTCGCCCCGGCGTTCGGTCTCGCAACGTACCTGCGCATCCGCAACAAGAGCGACCTCGAAGGGCAGTGACACGGATTCGGTTAACTGCCGCGCCCGGTTTCGCTCCGTTGTTTTTTCAGAGCCGGGGCGTGTCGCTCCGGCCGGGCCCGCAGGCCCGCTCCGGTCCCCTCTGCCTCGTACTCGGGGGTAAACATTCGTGGCATGGGTTTTCAACCCATGGTTCCGGTACTCCGGAACAATCACGGGTTGAAAACTCGTGCCATGAGACGCCGAAGCGGTCGTCCGACCGGGCCGACGCGGTCCGACTCTGAATTCACCCTCTCACAGCGGCAACTTCTCCGTGCCTTCATCCACTGCCGCCACGGGCGCGGGAATATCAATACTCGCGTCGAACTTCTCCGGCAGCATCCCGATGATCCGCAGCATCTTCTTCACTGCCGCCGCCCATCCCTTTTTCGCATCGTAGAACTGCGCCTGCGCCGCCGAGCATCCCTCGCGTTTTGACCGGTAGAAATCCGTCTCCTCCCGCAGCCGCAGGATCGCATCCCCATACGCCTTCACATCGTTCGGCGGCACTTCCACCACCGCCTCCCGCACATACTCGAGCGCCGGGCAGACGGATGACGTAATCACCGGCTTGCCCGCCAGCACCCCTTCAGCCACCACCTTGTTAAACCCTTCGATAAAATCCGAAGTCGTCGGCGCGATGACCACGTGTGCCGCGGAATACATCTCCCGCATGAGCGCTTTCTCCGCGTGCCCGTGGCAGCGGAAGCGCTTGCCCACCCCCGCCGCCTCGACTTGCAGACGCAATTCGCCCAGCGCGCTGCCGATTCCACATAAGTCGAATTCGATGTCGCCCCTTCCCTCAGCTGCAAATCGCTTCGCGACCTCCAACAAGTCAAACACGCCCTTGTTCCGCTCAATCCTCCCCGCAAAAAACACCCTGAACGGCGGCGCAGCCGGCGCCTGCCCCACCCCCGCAAAAGACTCGCTCCGGTACGTCGGCAAAAAGCTCGCCACCGGCTTCTTCACCCCCCGCAAAAGCTCCGCAAGCTGCGAGGAAATATCCTGCGACAAACTCAACACCCCCGTCGCCGACTTACGGAAGAACCTTCCCGTCAATCCCTGCACCATCCTCCCCACCACCCCCCGCGGCGGCTGCCCCTTCCTCCACAACACGCAATGCAACGTCGGCACCACCTTCACCCCCACCCAAGGCAGCAACCCCAAACTAAACCAATGCGCCCCGCCCGAAATCACTGCCACGTCCGCCCCAAACCGCATCGCCGTGACGGTGAGCCGCACGCCATACCAAAGCTGCCCCAGGTGATACAGCGGCCCCGGCCCCTTCCCAAACCGCACCGGCCGATGTTCGATCCGAAAATCCCCCTCCGCCACAAACTCCCGCCGGGGGCAATAGGAGACGACATACCCCGCCGCCCCGATTTCGGTGCAGAGCGAGTAAAACTGCCCCGAATACGTGACAGCGACCTGCGACGGATCATCGCGTCCGGCCTTCCAATGCCGATACGTCCCGATCACATCACCCGGCCCCGCCGCGTAGAGAATGCAAAGCTTCTTTGGCATGCCAACCGATCGCCGACGCGAACATCACCCCTCATCCCATATCGGCCCAGTCCCGAACCGACCTTGCCCCTGCCCAGGCTCCCCCAGTCATACCCCAGTCCGCCGATTCACTCCACCCCGAAACAACCTCACCGGTATCGCCGACTTCCCCTACCCGAATCGACCTTCCCCCGCCGCGTACCGCCCCTTCCGTGGCACATTTGGAGCATTGTGGTGCGCGTGCCGACAAGTGACCCGAGGGCGCACCGCCCATTCCGCGCGACATTGCGCGACAGGGCGCGACGTTTTCGGGGTCGCGCGCACAGCGCACACTCGCCGCAACCCCAGCCCCGCCGTGACCTTGCGAGCGTTCCCCGTCAAAAAACCCGCCCAACCTGTCGCGCCGGCGTTTGCCGCGTACCCCCCGCTGAGCCCCCCGCGCGCCGCGCAGAGCCAAACCGCATTTTCGACAGCGCCAGAGGGGTGTCATGCACGAATTTGCACGAGTTTGCACGAACTTTTCGATGGATTGCAACCAAAACATGGCAAAAAGCGGATCGCGGGGTAAGGCCTTCCGCCCCTTTTTCGGTTGTCGTTCCGATTGAAAGCACGGGTGCCACAGCGGTGCGGTACTCCGAGACCTGTGCTGCTGCGCCTCCCACAAATACAGGTCTGCGACGCCTCGTTGTTCGGGGCAACTTTCGCGCAGATTTCGCCACTGCCTTGGGATTACTCATGCGTGGCGGGGAAGCCCCCGTTGCCCATTTCTGCAAAAGGTCAAAATTGGGGCAATCATGGGCAAGGATGGGCAATGGGCCCCCGGACGGCGCGATGCACTTTCCCACGCAAACATCCATCCGAAAAAGACTTAAGACAATTCGTCGGCGATCCCTTTTCAGATCGTTTTGCAAGCGAAAAATTTGGCAATAAAATGATAACTTGCCCCTCTTTTGCCCCCGAATTGCCCGTCTATTGCCCCAATCCGGCGTGCGATGGGCAATGGACCCACGATCCCCTTCTCCCCTTTTCACCTCACTCCCGCGGGTCACTTCCGCTGGCGGTGCATGGCATCGCCGCAGGATTAAGTAAAACGTCGCAACGACAAGAATATTGTGCCCGCCCCGGGGATCTTTTTGACCAATCGTTGGGATCGTACCTGTCCCGCTTCAGGTGCTCAATTACTTTTGCTTCTCCTCGGCACGGGCTTTTTCCCCGCGCGTCCTGGATTCGCTTGAGCGTCTGGGCAATACGCTTGTCGTCCAGGCCAGTGAGGATCGTGATGGGCACTCGGTCGGGCATGAACAGGCATGTGTCCGAATAGATCCAATCCGCGTCGCGCAGGACGACGAGCACGAGCGCCCCCTTGGGCGGCGGGTCGTGGATAACCATCGCGGCCGCCGGGCCGGCTACGAAGGACGCGCGCGGCGTAGGATGCTCACTCGGGTCGAACGACCCGGCAATCAGCGCGATGGGCTCGAGTGTGGCCCGGTACGATGCCGGAGCGTCCCTGCCGAAGAATTCCTCCATCGCCGTGACACGCGCGACAATGACGCTGATGTGGCCCTCCGTCCAAAGCCCCCGCTCGTCTCCCGTGATCGTATCGATTCCGCCTCCGGAAACGCCGCACATGAGGAGCAACAGAAGCACGCTTGCCGTATGGAAACTTGAAGCTCAAGTCGCATCATCTATCCTCCACGGGGCCCCCTGAATTGCCCGCTCAAGGCAACAAGAACTAGCGGATCGGCGGCGCGTCTCGCGGGGCCAAGAAAAGAAGCTTCGCGATTCAGGTCACGAGCGATTCCCAATTGGGCGGCACTCTTCCCGCGGGGCCGGGCGTTGGCTGGCTGATGGGGTGCGCGTGCGGCGGAGGCAGCTTCTCGCCCTTGATCATTTCCTGCGTTTGGTAGTCGTAGAACCAGTCCTCGCCCGGCTCGAAGCTGCAGATGATCGAATGTCCCGTTTGGGCCGCATGCTTTGATGCGTGTTGCCCCGGAGAACTGTCACAGCATCCGATGTGCCCGCACTCGGCGCAGCGGCGGAGATGAAGCCACCAGCCGTTCGCCGACGCGAGACATTCCACGCATCCGTCGCCGCTGGGTTCGGAAGCAGGATCGATTCCGCGCTGATGCTTTTTCATTGTGATTCCTCCATCCTTCATCCGCCTCACATCCCGGCGGTCACGCGCTGGCCATCATAGGCGAGTTGCATGTTGTCGGGCAGCGCGCGATTCGTCGCGGCGTGGGACATGCGGTGGGCGATGTGGGTGTCTGCCCCACCATCAATGAATATCGGCGTCGGCTGGAGCCGGCGATGCGATTGCAGGAGACGCATGGGTTGGAGTGGCCGGCTTCGCGCCCCTGAGCTTTGGCAGTCGCTCGGTCACCCCGGTTACGGCTACGAAGAGCACGGGCGTGAAGAGCAGGCCGAAGAACGTGCTGCCGATCATGCCGAAGAAGACGGCGGTGCCGATGGCCTGGCGGCTGGCGGCGCCAGCGCCGGTGGCGTTGACCAGGGGCAGGACGCCGAGGATGAAGGCGAAAGCCGTCATGAGAATCGGGCGCAGGCGCAGGCGCGCCGCCTCCACCACCGCATCAACAGTGCCCATCCCCTTCTCGCGGTTGGCCATGGCGAACTCGACGATCAGAATGGCATTCTTAGCGCCCAGGCCGACGAGCAGGACGAGGCCAACCTGGGTGTAAATGTTGTTGTCCATGCCGCGGTAAAGCAGGCCGAGCATCGCGCCCAAAACGGCAAGCGGTATCGAAAGAATGATGACGAGCGGCGTGCCCCAGCGCTCATACAACGCGGCAAGAATCAGGTAGACGACGGTCAGGGCGAGAAGGAATACGAGGCCCGCGGTGCCGGCGGCGCGTTTTTCCTGGAACGACAACGCCGTCCATTCGAAGCCGATGCCCTGGGGGCTCTTTTTCTGGATCATGTCTTCGACCACCGCCATGGCTTCGCCGGTGCTGGCGGTCGGGGCGTTGTTGCCGTTGATGGCGGCCGCGGGGTATAGATTGTAGCGAATGACCCGGTCGGGGCCCATCGATTCGTTGACGTCGAGAATCGATCCCAGCGGCACCATGTTGCCGGCCGCGTTGCGGACTTGCAGCAGCTTCACCTGATCGGCACGGTAGCGAAACCTCCCCTCCGCCTGAACGTTTACCTGCCAGGTGCGCCCGAACTGGTTGAAGTCATTGACGTATGCCGAGCCGAGATTGACGCTGAGCGTGCCGAAGACGTCGTCCAGCGAAATGCCGAGCTTTTTTGCCTTTTCCCGATCGATGTTCGCATAAAGCTGAGGCACGGCGGCGCGGTAAGGGCTGCTCACGTTGCGAAGCTTGGATTGGGCGTTGCCGTCGGTGACCAATTCCTGGACGAACTGTTGCATCTGCTCGCGGCCCACGCTCCCGCGGTCTTGAAGGCGCAGATCGAAACCGGCGGCGTTGCCCACGCCGTCGATTGCGGGGAGATAGAAGGCGAGGACGAATCCTTCCTCGATGCCGGCCAGCTTGCGTCTCATCGTGCCGAGCAAAGTGTTGATGTCCTCACCCTTGGGGACGCGGTAAGACCACGGTTTGAGCCCGACGAAAACGACGCCGTAGTTGGAGCCGTTGCCGGCGATGAGTGAAAAACCCTGGAACGCTCCGGTGTGATTGGTGCCGTCGGTTGAGGCGGCGATCTGTTCGACTTTCTTGATGACGTCGAGTGTTCGCTCCTGACTGGCGCTGTCGGGGAGGCGAACTTCCATGACGATGAGGCCTTTGTCCTCATTGGGGACGAAGCCGGTGGGCACGCTTCTGACAGCCCAGACGGTCAGGAGGCAAGCAGCGGCGAAGCAGGCGAGGGCGACGCCGATGACCGCGGGACGGACCAGGAAGCGCACCAGGCGGGCGTAGAGCGCAGTGACGGTGTTGAACGCGCGGTCGAAGCCGCGCTTGAAGATGTTGTGCTTCTTGCCCTGGGCGTGCTCGCGCAGGATGACGCCGGCCAACGCCGGGCTGAGCGTCAGGGCGCAGACGGCGCTGAAGAAGGTGCTTGCGGCGATGGTGAGTGCGAATTGCCGATAGAGCTGTCCGCTGATTCCGGGCAGTGCGGCGGTCGGGAGAAACACTGCCATGAGCACCAGTGAGATGCCGATGATCGGGCCGAAGACCTCGATCATGGCGCGCGACGCGGCCTCCTTGGGCGCGAGGTGAAACTCGACGAGATTTCGTTCGACGTTTTCGACCACCACGATGGCGTCGTCCACGACGATTCCGATCGCAAGGATCAATCCGAAGAGCGTCGGCAGGTTGATGCTGAATCCGAACAACTTCATCGCGAAGAACGTCCCCACCAGCGAGACGGGAATGGCCGCGATCGGAATCAGCGTGGAGCGGACGCTGCCCAGGAAAATGAACACAACGAGGATGACCAGCGCCGTCGCCTCGAAAATGGTCCGATAGACCTCATCGATGGCCGAGACGACAAAGTCGGATGTGTTGTAGATCGTCTTGAATTCGAGCCCGTCCGGGAGGTTGCGGCTGAGATCGCCGATGAGGGTGGTCAGTTTTCCGGCCACTTCGACAGAATTTCCGTTGGGCGTTTGGTAGACGACCATCAGCGCGGAAGGGACGCCGTCGACACGTCCGAGCGTGTCGTAAGCGCGAGCGCCGAGCTCCACCCGGCCGATATCCTTGATTCGGACGACGCGGTTGCCGTCGGCCTTGATGATGATGTTTGCGAAGTCCTCGGGTGCTTGCAGCCGTCCCTGGGTCGTGAGGGTGTACTGGAAGCCTTCGCCGCCGGGGACGGGCGGCTGGCCGATGACGCCTGCGGCCACCTGCACGTTCTGCTCGCGCAGGGCGTTGTTCACGTCGACCGTGCTCAGGTTTCGCGCCTTGAGCTTGTCGGGGTCGAGCCAGATGCGCATCCCGTAATCCTTCCCGGGGCGGATGAGGGTGTCGCCCACGCCGGGGATCCGCTTGACCTCGTCGTTCACGTTGATCAGGAGGTAATTGGCCAGATAAAGGTCGCTAAAGTCCGGAGTCTTCGCAGGGTCCTTGGGCGTCAGGGCGAGCACGGAGACGATGCTGGTGGAAACCTTGTCGGTCGTCACGCCCTCGCGGCGGACCTCATCGGGCAGTTGGGGGAGCGCGATCGCCACGCGGTTTTGCACGAGCACGGATGCGATGTCGACATTCGTTCCGACCTCAAAGCTCACGTTCAGCGTGTACGACCCATCCGCGGCGGAGGTGCTCTCCATGTAGATCATGCCTTCGACGCCGTTCACCTGCTGCTCGATCGGGGCGGCGACCGTGTCGGCGATCACCTGCGCGCTTGCGCCGGGGTAAATCGTCGAAACGCGAATGACGGGAGGAGCAATTTGCGGATACTGAGCGACCGGCAGCGTCGGGAACGCGACCGATCCCATGAGGATGATCAGGATCGCGATGACGCATGCGACGATTGGACGACGAATGAAGAAAAGACTGAACATGCGGCTCCTTCGGGAAACGCCGATACGTCGGCGATCGAACGGAAACACGGACGGGCCCTACCGCGGCCCGGCGGAGCCTGATGCCGAGGCGGTCGCGGAATTGGTCGTGGGCTGGCCCGACGGGATTTCAGCAAGCGTCGGAACGACGGTCGCGCCGGGGCGCGCACGCTGGAGCCCGTTCACGACGATTCGGTCGGACTCGGAAAGCCCTTCAAGGACCACGCGCATTGCGCCGTCGAGAGCGCCGATCTTGACTCGCCGCAGTTCGACGATGTTCTTGTCATTGACCACCAGCGCGTACCTTCCGGACTGGTCGGAAAGCAATGCGATGTCCGGGGCCAGCATGGACGGTACCGTGTCAAGTAAAACGCGAATTCGCACGAACATGCCAGGAAGCAGCAGCTCGCTTTCATTCTCGAATCGGCAGCGGACGCGGATGGTGCCGGTTTGGGCGTTGAGCGCGGGGTCCACGTAGTCGATTCGGCCGTGGACGGCGAAATCGGTTTGGTCGACTATGGCCAAATCCACCGGCCGCCACTTGCCTGGCGAAATCTCTCCGGGCTTGGCATCCGGTGATCGGCGAATCCGCTCATTGCGGACGGTCAACAGATCGCGCTCGCTTGCGTCGATCGAAACGTAAATTGGCCGGGAGCTGACCATCGTCGCCAGGACGGTCGGCTGGTTGGCGGCACCCACGAGGTTTCCGAGGTCGACGATATTTTTTGTGATGCGGCCGTCGATCGGGGCGCGCACTTCGCAAAACTCGAGATCGAGTTTCGCGCTCGCAAGCGCCGCCTTGGACGCTTCGACCTGCGCCTTGGCGGAGTCGCGTTTTCCGATCTTGGTGATTTTATCGATCTCGCTGCCGGCGCGCTGGGCGGCCAATTCCTCGTAGATCTTCGCGTCGGATACCGCGGCCTTGTAGGAGGCTTCGTCAGCGAGTACCTGCGCTTGCGCCCGATCGCACGCGGCTTGATAAGTCCGCTTGTCGATGACAAACAGCAGCTCGTTCTTATGGACGATTGCGCCGGGCTTGAAGTTAATCTCCGCCAAAAAGCCCGGAACCCGAGCGCGCAGGTCAACGGTTTCAAATGCCTCGGTCGTTCCGGTGGACTCCATGTATCGCGTGACCGGACGGCGAATGGGATGCGCGACGGCCACCGCCGGGGGAGGTGGCGGGGCGAAGGCGTTGGTGTCGCGCTTGCAGCCGCTCACGGGCCATGACACGGCGGATGTGCAGAACGCCAGCACGAGCCCCCGCCCCAACCCTCGCCCGGAATACCGATGGAGGGGGTATGTGGGAGAGCCACCTGCAAGGGATGGCGATACGCGAATGCACCATCCGCGCCGGAGCAAGCGGCGGAATTCATTTTTAATTTTCATTATGCGTCTCCGGTGTTCTCGAGGGCTCGAATTCGGCCGGCGGATTGCTCTGTCTGTGCATGGACGGATCTGTCGGCGCATCGCGGCGCGGGCGTTTGAAGAGGAGGTCTGTGCCGCGGTCGTAATCAGGGCTGAGGGTGTCGCCCCAATCGGTTCGAGATCGCATTTCGTCAATCGTTTGCTGCGGCACAAACTCCTTGTTCGTGAATGGCTCCCATCCCCCGCCTAATGCACGATAGGTCGCGATAGCGCCTTGGGCTACATTCGCGCGGGCGATGACCAGACTGTTCTGCCGGTCGACGAGATCGACCTGGGCCTGATTGACACGGAGGAAATCGACCGCGCCCTGGCGGTATTGGATCAGCGCGAGATCGACGGTGCGCTGGGCGGCAATGACGCTTTCGGAGAGGAACGCGGCTCGCTCGCGGTTTCGCAGGAAACTGGAGAGTCCGGTCTCGACGTCTGTCGCAGCCTGAAGGACGGTGTTTTGATAGACGGTCGCGGCTTCCTGGAATCTGGCGTCCGCGACTCGAATGTTGTTCTCAATGCGCCCGTAGTTGAGGATCGGCCAGTTGACGTCGAGGCCGACGAAACCTTCGAAGGAGTCGGCATCGAGCAGGTTGGCAGCGCTGGGATGGAAGCCGGGAGTTTTGAGGTTCGAGGTGTGGAATCCGGTCATGCCCTTGATGCTGACGGCGGGGAAGAGGTCCGCGGTCGCGACGCCGATCTGTGCCGACAGGGCCGCCGCGTTTCGCTCGGCACGGCGAACATCAGGCCGGCGACGGAGCAGGTCGGCGGGGATGCCCAGCGCAATCTCCGCCGGCGCGGCGGGCACCGTTCCCGGTCCGCCAAGCTCGGATTCGAGATTGGAGGGCGTGCGGCCCAGTAGGACGCACAGGGCCATCGTGTTCTGCCGCAGCTCGTCCTCCAATGCGGGAATGAACGCCTGGGTATTGGAAAGCGTCGCTTGCGCCGTGGTGACGTCGAGCTCCGAAACGGCGCCCACCCTGTTCCGGATCTTCGTCAGCTCGAGAGTGTCCTGCTGCGACTTTACATTGATCCGCGTGAAGGCCAGTTGCTCCTGAAGCGAGCGGATGAGCACGTATTCGGTGGAAACATCCGAAGCGAGCAGGATCAGAAAGCTGTCGTAATCCGCGACGGAGGCATCGAGGGATGCGTCCGCGGATTCGATGCCTCGGCGGAACCTGCCCCAGAAATCGAGCTCCCACGCCGCCTCGAGTCCGACCGAATATTCGTTGAACGATCGGCCTCCGCGGCCCAGAGGCGCGTTCCTGCTGGTGTGGGTGTTGGATACGCTCCCCGTCGCCGCCTGATCCTGTGGAAAGAAATCGCCCACCGCGATCCCCCGGAGGGCACGGGCCTGGATCACGCGCAAGCCTGCTTCTCGGAGGGTAAGGTTCTGTGCGAACGCCCGATCGACAAGTGAGTTCAGGGCCGGGTCGTTGAACGTTGTCCACCATTTCAAGTTCTCGTCGGTCTGTGCTTTCGCAGGGGCCTTCATGTCCAGCCATGTTTCGGGCACAGGGGCTTTCGGCTGGTGGTAGTTGGGTCCGACCATGCAGCCGGTCAGGATCGAGGTGCAGAGCGACAGCGCAATGGCCGCGATACGTCGCAGAAATGGGGAAGTTGCCGGGCCAGCGACATTCATGGATACCGATCGCTTCTGCACATAGCGGATAGCACGGGTTGACCCATACCACCCATCATATGAGCGGGAACGGTGGACACGGGAACAGTTGCCCCGTTCGCGCCAAGGCACAGCGACCGGCCGACTACACCGCGGTGATGCGCTGGCCATCATAGGCGAGTTGCATGTTGTCGGGCAGCGTGCGGTTGGTGGCGGCGTGGGCCATGCGGTGGGCGATGTGGGTGAAGAGGGTTTGCTTCGCGCCGATGCGGTGGGACGCTTCGAGGGCTTCCTCCAGGGAGAAGTGGGTCGTGTGTCTTTCCCGCTGCAACGCGTCGAGCACCAGGACGTCGAGGCCTTCGAGCAGCGGGAAGGATTCTTCGGGGATTTCGCTGACGTCCGTGCAGTAGGCCAGGTTGCCGACGCGGAAGCCGAGGACGGGCATTTCGCCGTGGAGGAGCTTGATGGGGGTCCAGGTTGCGGGGCCGATTTGGAATGGGCCGGCGATCGGGCGGTGGACGAGGTGCGGGCGGAAGACCTTTAGGTCGCGGGATGGGCTCATGAAGGCGTAGGAGAAGCAGCGGTGGAGGGTGGAATAGGTGGGCTCGTCGGCCCAGAGGTCGAGGGGGCCGCCGAGGATGGCGTTGAATCGGCGGACGTCGTCGAGGCCCATTACGTGATCGGCATGCGCGTGGGTGTAGACGACGGCGTCGATCCGATCGACGTCGTTTGCCAGGCATTGGAGGCGCAGCTCGGGGGTCGTGTCGATCAGGACGCGGGTGTTGGCGTAGGAGATCACCACGGACGGCCGCATCCGGCGGTCGCGGGGGTCGGGGCTGGAGCAGACTTCGCAATGGCATCCGATCATCGGGATGCCGGCGCTGGTGCCCGTGCCGAGGAAGAGAAGTTCGATGGCGTCCACGGGTGGGTTTTAGCGGGACGGGGCGGGAGGTGCAATTGTGAATGCCAAGGGGAAGGGCAGATTTCAAATTTCAAATTTCAAATTTCAAATCTCACATTTCAAATCCCACATTTCAAATCTGAAATTTCAATTGTGGATTTCAAATCTCAAATTTCAAACGTGGATTTCGGATCTCAAATTTGAGATTTGAAATTCGGGATTCAAATGAGAACACCGCTTGCGGTTTCGCGGAACACAGTCGTTCATTCGCGAAACCGCAAGCGGCGTCATGGGGTTGGTGATTCTCAGTCGACCCGAAGATCGGTTTCCAGTTCCTCGGGTTCCTCTACGTGAGGCTTTTCATCGGCCTTGGGGGAACCGTTGGTGCTTCCGTTGAGGCCTAGCTCTTCGAGCAGCTTGACGGGGACTTCGCCCGTGTTTTTGCACTTGGGGTAGCCGCTGCATCCGAGGAATTTTCCGCGGCGGCCGGAGCGGATGATCATCGGTTTGCCGCACTCGTCGCAGTCGATGTCGGTGGTGATGTTGGCGGGGGCTTTGCCGTTGTCGGCGGCGGGGTTGTCGCCGATGATCTTCGCGGCCATCTCCCGCGCCTTGTCGGCGCCTTCCTTGAGCAGCGGGAGCAGCGCCTCGACCTGCTTGAGATCGGCGCCCTCCAGCTTTTTCATCATCTTCGTGCTGCGGCACTTGGGGAAGGTGGAGCAGCCGAGGAACGGACCGCGCTTGGAATCGCGCAGGAGCATCGGGCTGCCGCACTTCTCGCACTTCACTGTCGTTTTGATCGGCGGCGCCTTGGGGGGCAGCGGCTTGCCCTCCTTGTCGAGGTTGATGATCGTCGAGCAGACCGGCTCGCCCTTGTCATCCTTTTCCGAGTACCCGCTGCAACCCAGGAACTCGCCGAAGCGGCCCTTGCGGCGGATCATCTCGCGGCCGCACTTGGGGCACTTGTATTCACTCACCTCGCGCAGTGTGGGCTTGCCCTGCTGATCCACCGGCTGCGTCGTTTTGCACTCGGCGTCCGAACAGGCGAGGAAGAAGCCGTTCTTGCTGATGCGGTAGAGCATCGGCTTGGTGCATTTGGGGCACTTGTACGGGCTGGGCGCGCCGCCGGCGTGTTCGAGCTTTCCGAGCGCGCCGTCCACCGTTTCGTGGAACGGGCCGTAGAAATCGCGGAGAAGCTTCACCCAGTCAAGGTGCTTTCCCTCGACGTCGTCGAGCTGGCCTTCCATCCCGGCGGTGAACTTCACGTCCATGATGTCGGGGAACGCCTGGATCAATTTATCGGTGACGACGCTGCCCAGCAGCGTGGCGAAGAACCGCCGATCGATCTGCTCGACGTATTTGCGGTCCTGGATCGTCTGGATGATGCTCGCGTAGGTGCTCGGGCGGCCGATGCCGAGTTGCTCGAGCGCCTTCACCAGACTGGCTTCCGTGAAGCGCGCCGGGGGCTGCGTGAAGTGCTGCGTGGGGCTGATATCGATTGGCCAGACGGCCTGAGTTTCCTTGAGGTCGGGCAGGAGCTGGTCATCGCTGCTGATGCCGGCGACTTTCATGAACCCGTCGAAGACCAGCTTGCGGCCAGTGGCGCGGAAGACGGCATCGCCACCCGAAGTCTTGGCGGCGAGGTTCACGCTGGTCTGGTCGAACTCCGCCGGGGGCATCTGGCAGGCGACGAATCGACGCCAGATGAGGTCATACAGCCGTGCCTCGTCGTTCCCGAGCTTGGAGCGGTCGGCTTCGGGCTTGAACGCGGCATCCGTTGGGCGGATGGCTTCGTGGGCTTCCTGCGCGTTCTTGTTGGAAGACGCGTAGGAGTTGGGCTTTTCGGGCAGGTACTTGGGGCCGAACTCGCTGGAGATGTACCCGCGCACCATGTTCAAGGCGTCCGCCGACAGGTTCGTCGAGTCGGTACGCATGTAAGTAATGTGGCCGGCCTCGTACAACCCCTGGGCGATCTTCATCGTCCGCTGCGCGCCAAAGCCCAGGCGGCTGGAAGCCCCCTGCTGCAGCGTGCTGGTGATGAAAGGCGCGGGCGGACGGCTGGTCGTGCGCTTCTTCTCGATCGAGCGGACAACGAAGTCCGGACACTTGGCCAGATGTCCGGTGAAAGTCGTGAGATTTTTGGCCGGACCCTTGGCTTCGGGGTCTTCGGTGGTCTGAGCCTGGTCCACGATGAAGCCCAAAAGCTCCGCGGCCTTGCGGGCCTGATCCTTATTCGTGGCTTCGAACTTCTTGCCGGCGATTTCCACCAGCTCGGCGACGAACGCGCCCTGCTCGGAGAGCCACTTTTCGCGCTCCACCTTCGTACGCTCGCCGTTGCCGGTGTTGGTGAGGAAATCGGTCCATGCCGCGGTGAGCTTGGAGCAGCCTGCCGCGCCGCCCTGGGCGGAGAAGATGCCGCCGATCTTCCAATACTCTGCCGGAACGAACGCTTCGATCTCCCGCTCGCGCTCGACGACGAGCCTTACGGAAACGCTCTGCACCCGGCCGGCGCTGAGGCCGCGGGCGACCTTGCGCCACAGGAGCGGGGAAATTTCGTAGCCGACGATGCGGTCGAGGATGCGCCGGGCCTGCTGGGCGTTGACGCGGTCGATGTCGATTTTCGTGGGGTTGTTAAAGGCCTTTTGAATTTCGGCCTTGGTGATGGCATTAAAGATAACGCGGCGGGCCTTGGCATCCGGGACGCCCAGGGCTTCCTTCAGGTGCCAGGCGATGGCCTCGCCTTCGCGGTCCAAGTCGGTCGCCAGGAAGACGATTTCACTTTCCTTGGCGAGCTTCTTGAGCTCGGCGATGACCTTGCTGCGATCCTTGAGGACTTCGTATTCGGGCACGAAGGTCTTGAGGTCCACGCCCATGCCGCTGGATGGCAGGTCGCGGACGTGCCCCATCGACGCCTTCACCACGAAGGAGTCGCCGAGGTACTTATTGATCGTCTTGGCCTTGGCGGGCGACTCGACGATCACGAGGTTTTTTCCGGTTTTAGCCATAGGTGTCCAACGGGCCCGGGACGGGCGCTCCGTGGCGGTCATCGACTGCCGGGGCGCGGGCCTTGATGACTTTGCCGTTTGTAACGGCGTTCCCCCGACTGCCAAATACGTCCGAAAACGTCGGCCATGGAGGGCAACCTTGATCGCTCTGGTCGCTTCTTCCCTTACAAGGGGGGGCCAGTTTGAACGACTTCCAAACGGCGTGTCAAGGGCCGGCTCCCGTACGGACCGGCATGGATACTACGCCCCTGCCCCCCGCCAGTTCTCCTCAATGACAATGATCGGCAAGAAAGCTTGTTACACCAAAGCCGTTCTCGCACAAAGAGTTATGGGCGGAAATCCCCTCGGTTTTCGGGCACGCCAAACCGGGCTTGACTGGTTTGCGACGGCAGGCCATCAACAATGAAGGGAACTTAACAATTTCCTATCGACGACAAAGCCCCGGTGTCGGGTGACACCGGGGCTTATGTGCGTTGTTAAGACAATAAATAGGTCGCAGCCATTAGGCTCCGGCCTGCGGCACGGCTTCCCGGGGCTCGGGTGCGGGGACTCGCGGAGCGGGCTCCTGCTCCATTGCCGGGGGCTCGGCCAGGTGCTTGATCTTGAGGTTCAGGTGCGGGTTGAACGCTGTGCCTGCCGGGATCAAGTGGCCCAGGATGACGTTCTCCTTGAGGCCGACGAGCTTGTCCACTGCACCGGCCAGTGCGGCTTCCGTGAGGACCTTGGTGGTCTCCTGGAAGCTGGCCGCGGAGATGAACGACTCGCTCTGGAGCGAGGCCTTGGTGATGCCCAGCAGCAAAGTCTTGCCGCGTGCGGGCTTGGGCTTCTTGGCCTTGGACGGGTCCTTGCCGGCCGCTTCCGCGCCTTCGTTGGCTTCGCGGTATTCGGCCTTGGTGACGACGTCGCCTTCCTTGAAGTTGGTGCCGCCCGGCTCGGAGATCCGCACGCTCTGGGCGACGAGGTCGTTGCCCTGGCGGAAGCGGAACTTGTCCACGACCTCGCCCGGCAGGAACTTGGTGTCGCCCGCGTCCTCGACCTTCACCTTGCGGAGCATCTGGTTGAGGATGATCTCGACGTGCTTGTCGTTGATCTTCACGCCCTGCGAACGGTAGACGTTCTGCACCTCAGTCAGCAGGTACTGGTAGAGAGCTTCCTCGCCCTTAATCCGCAGGATGTCGTGCGGGATGATCGGCCCGCGGATGAGGGCGTCGCCGGCCTCGACGTAGTCGCCGGCGTGGACCTGGAGCTCCTTGTCCTGCGGGACGTGGTGCTCCTTTTCCATGCCCGACTCGTTCTTGATGTTGATGGTCATCTTGCCGCGGCGCTTGTCGCTCCGCAGCTCGACGGT